>CAZTML010000001.1:0-45983 GCA_964614935.1 uncultured Clostridia bacterium
CAGGCTTATTTGAGTTAGCAGATGGAGGAACCTTATTTTTAGATGAGATAAATTCAATGCCACTAGATTTGCAAACTAAGCTTTTAAGAGTGATTCAGGACGGCAGGGTTAGACGAGTAGGGTCCAGTAAAACAACCCTTGTTGATGTCAGGATTATATCAGCAATTAATACAGATATTATGACAGTTGTTGAAACAAAACAGATAAGACAAGATTTGTTTTTCAGGCTTAATGTTATAACTTTAGTTATTCCTGACCTTAGCAAAAGAAGGGATGATATACCTCTTTTAGTTGAACATTTCATAAAAAAATACAATGAAAAAATTAATAAGTACTTTAATGGAGTATCGAAAGAAGTTATGGATATATTTTTAGATTACTCCTGGCCAGGCAATGTTAGAGAGCTTGAACATGCCATTGAAAGTGCCATGTCACTTTATGATGGTGAAATTATAAGGGAGGAACATCTACCCTTCCAATTTAAAAACTATCAGCCAAAAAATAATTTTTCAATAGACGCCGGTATACAACCCTTAAATGTTGCAGTTGATAGATTAGAGCGAGAAATAATCACATCCGCTCTTGAACAAACAGATTACAATATAACAAAAGCCTCAGAACTAATTAGTGTTCCAAGACAGACCCTGCAATACAAAATAAAAAAATTAGAAATCCCATTTAAACAATAAAAAGGGCAAATCAACGGGTCAACGGGGACGGTTTGGTTAGAGGCGAATTGTAGTTTGCCCTAAATGAAACCAGATAACTATGACAGTTATCTGGTTTCTCTATTTTAAATAGCTTGACTATCAAGCAAACTGCAAAATCGCCACCGAAGCGTCCCCGAAAATTTGAAATGCTCTGCTATTTTACTAAGCCGGTACTTTTGATAATCATATCAAAATATATGTTTATGTCTGCTGCTTCAAATATTTCATCGTATTTGTCAGAGATTTTTTTATAATCCTGCTTATGATATTTATATAAATCATCCTTGATTTTTAATAAATCTGTTTTATAATCATGCTGTAGTTTATCTACAACTTTTTCAGTATCGGTTAAAATGCTTTTAATAGCTTCCTCTTTAATTTTATTAAGGTAAAATTGATCTTCAAGTTTATTGCTTCCAACGATAAATGAATCTATGTAGCTGTACAGTGTTGCATAGTAATTAACCGTTAACTTATCGCCGCTTATATCCATATCCTTTGTCATAATAACATTTACGACACCTAATGAAACATTTATGTCTTCGACCGTAATATTTACATTTCTGATTTTAGCTTTGTTGGGATTTAGTAAAACCATAAGAGCAGATACTTCATCGGGTTCTAAAAATCCAAGTAATTCATATTCCTTAAAAACTGCAGCTCTTTCAATTTTTAAACTCTTTTCGTTAACCTCAACCACGGGTATCATTACATTACCGGTTTTTCCAAGATTTAAAACTGCCTCATCAAATGTATATATATCTTGATAATTTTCTCTCTTAAGTTTAATAAGCATTTCACTTAAAAACCTCCCTACAATAGGATTAGAGGGTATTTCTGTGTTTATCATATCCTCTGCTTTACCTTTTGCAATACATATTTTGACTCTTCTGTTCATTTGTGGTGACCGCTGAATTTCATCAAAAATTCTTTTGACTGATTTAGAATCACTTGCCAGGTCCTCCCCAAGCACAATTACCTGCATCAGCCTATCTGAAATTGCTTTTTCTGAATGAAGGTAACTTGTTGCATAAAAATCTGCAAAATTTATTGCGTTTTTTGTATATATCAATCTTTGTTCTTCACTTCCTTCATTTATTTTTGGTATTTCTGAAGTGAATGTGAGATCTTTAGCATTTTTGTCAATTCCTACTGCATATATATATTCCCTTTTATTTATTTCAACGCTGTCCCAACAAGATGTTAACAATAGGGATGTTATTATTATAATTAGTATTTTTATGTTTTTCATTTGTACCTCTTTTCTTTCTCCCTTCCTCTAATGAGATCCGACCCTATCGCTCAGAATTATCACGTGTTATCGATACTATAGTAAATGAATGTTTTCTCCTTTGTCATCCTGAGTGTAACGAAGGATCTCATAATAACTAATACATTTGGAACTTAGGAAGATAAACCCCTTTGTTTTTTCTTATCTATTATAGCTGCTATTAAGGGTATCAATAGATTTAGACCACTCAGTACAATTATAGGCCATTGAATATATGGAAACATCATATACATTCCAGGTAGTAGGGCTGCCATAACATATAAAATCGGAATTTGGATAAATACAAAGTACCCATTTTCTCTTGTTTTAAATGTTTCCTGCATTGCCATATTTGCAAAATATGCAATAATACATATACAAGAAAATGTAACTATTAATTGAAAGCATAAACCTACTATTTCAGTACTTTCAAAAAAGAACCCGGGAATATTTTCAAATTTCATTACAGATATAAATGGCCATACTAAGTGTACTGACTCCTTAACTCCAAACTTAATAATTATCAACAAGTAACAAGCGATATACAAAATTGAACTAATTATAATAAATTTTTTGTTTATTCCCTTATTGTTTTCTTGAACTGTTACCTTGCTGTTTGAAAATAATAATATAGAGAAACCAAAAAATCCAAGTATTGATCCGGGAACAGACTTTACAACACCTGTAAAATCAAAGGGATATATGGGAAAAACATTTGAATAATCAGCATAATATGTAGAAAATATTATTAAAAGCAAATATGGTATAAAAGCAATTAAAACAGCTATGGAAGCTATATTTGCAATTGTTTTTATTCCCTTCTTGGTGGCGTAAGAAGCCGTAAGCAAAATTATGATTATAATTGTACCTAAGGGAGTTCTGAAAAGCATCATCAGTTTTATTTGCTCTGAAAAATCTTTTATTAATATAGAATTTGCAATTATAAACATACCTATATAGTATATTCCTATTAATTTTGATAAAAACTTGGGAAATATTCTATTTACTATACTTAAAATTGAATCGTCTTTATACCTGAGCATCATTTTGCTAATTGGTTTTAATGCAAAATATAATGCAAGAGCTGCAATTATTATTGTCATCCAACCAACAGGTCCATCAATTTCAGATAATAAAAGGGGCATCAAAATGGATTGAAAGGCGAATGATACTAATATTAAGATTGATAAATTTTGATATGGTGTAATTTTTTGTTCAAACATTTATTTTCCCTTTCCTTTTTCAACCTGCAAATATTTTGGTTTTCGCACTAAGTCTTTTATTTTTGGTCTTATTATAGTATCTTTTAAGTCTCTTTTTCTTTCAATAAAGTGGGTCATAGGGGTTAAATAAGGAACTCCGAAACTTTTTAAAGTACAAAGATGGATAATTAGAATGCACAATCCAATAGATATTCCAAATAACCCAAAAAAGGCAGCAAGTATTATAAAAGCAAATCTAATCATTCTCAGTGATGTACTGAAGTTGTAACTTGGTATTGCAAAAGATGCAAGGGCTGTTAATGCAACTATTATAACTGCTATTGGAGTAATTAACCCTGCATCAACACTAGCTGTTCCTATAACCAAACCACTTACTAATCCTATGGTAGAACCAACGGGGGTTGTAATTCTCATGGATGCTTCCCTGACAAGCTCCATTACCAATTCCATTATCAATGCTTCAAAATATGGCGGAAAGGGTACATTAGCTCTCGAAGCAGCTACATAAAGTGCAAGCTGAGTTGGCAGCATATTTGGATGAAATTGTGCTACGGCCACGTAAAATGCCGGCAAAAGCATAACTATGGGTAGTGCTATATACCTTATCATCCTTATTAAGCAAGCTAGCATCCATCTTTCATAATAATCTTCAGATGATTGCATAAATGATACAAATGTTGCAGGTGCCATCAATACAGTAGGTGTGTTATCAACTGCAATTACAACCCTTCCTTCAAGAAGGGCGGAAGCCGCCGCATCCGGTCTTTCAGTATTTTCTACTTGAGGAAATGGTGAATATGTATCATCCTCAATTAATTCTTCTATATAGGAGCTTTCTAAAACTGCTTCTATATCTATCTTTTTAATTCTTTTCTCTACTTCCTCTAAAACTGTTTTATTTACTACATCCTCTATATACAATAAGGCCACGTCTGTCTTGGATCTTGTTCCAACCTGCATGTATTTAATCTTTAATCTTGGATCTCTTATTCTTCTTCTAATAAGAGTAATATTGATTTTCATTGTTTCTATGAAACCGTCTCTTGCTCCTCTAATAAGTGTTTCTGCTGCCGGTTCTTGAATACCTCTTAATTGCCATCCCCTGGAAGAAAGCCATATTGCATGAGGGCATGTATCTATGAACAAAATTGTTTCTCCGACTAGTGCCTTGTCAACACAATCTTGCAATTTTTCCAAAGTTCCTAATTCAGTTATAGCAATATTTGTTTGCAATATTTCTTCTTGGAGCTTGTTTGCATTTTTGTTTTCTAAAGTTTCTAAATCAACAGATTCCATTAAGGTTTGAACTGCATACTCACTTATAGAATCTTTTGTAGTCAAACCATCAACATAAAAAAGTAGTATTTTTAATTTTTTATGTTGTCCTACCTTCATATTACGAAAGATTATATCATTAACATCTTTAAATACCTCTTTTAAAACTCTTTCATTGTTTTTTAAATCACTGCTAATTTTCATATTTTCTAATTCTTGATAAATACTCATTATCCCTCCTAAATAACTTTCATGATAATTGCTGTAATAGCAATTAAACCGTAAATGATTCCTGTAAACTTGACAATTTTATGATCTCTATGGTAATTTTTTTGTTTAAATTCCTTGCTAATTTTAAAGGTTAATATATAGCCTATAACAAGAAAAATTATTATGACATCATAGTTTAAAATTAGTTTTATATGATTTATTAAAGACATAAGATCTCCTTTTTATAAATTATCAAACACTAGTAATATTTACATAAACTGTTTAATTTATACCAATACTTACACATATTATTAATTTAATTGTCAATAATAAACCGAAATCGACTAATTAAACTAGGAGGTAGTATGTGAAATACATAGAAAAAAGCATATTTATAAGTCCTGTAGACAGTCCCTTTGTTCAACAATTTACATTAAAAAAATGATGGATATTATGTTGGTTACAAGTTATAAGTTAATACAGCCTTCATATGGAGGAAAATGTGGTCATCCCCTCCTAATAAGGTCAGAGTACGTAAATACCATATTTAAGCATGATGGCACAAATGGAATGCGGGGAGTAATAGCCAGTATGGATAAAGATTATATTAATGTTTCATTTGCTGATCCTGGCATTATTATGGATGCAGACACAATGGAGGATTATAAAGTTTTATTACATTACTATGATAAAATGTATCGTTGAGGTAGAATTATGGCATGGTTATGAAAAATCTTATAGAAATAAATGAGAATTACCATAACTATTATAAAAAACTTTATTCTAATATTAATGATTTTGGAGGGAAAATAATAAGTGTAAACATTAATAATATAAGTAAGGTAGATGATGAAATCAAATTATTTTTAAATAAAATAATTTGATTATGCCGTCTTCAATCCTTAACTATTGCGAGAGAGATACGGCATAATTAGGGGATTTATAAGTAGAATCTATACCGGTTTTTTCTACTCTACCTTTTTCTATAAATTCAAATATTCTTGATTTTAGTTTTATATTATCTATTCCCCTTTTAGTTTTTATAGCATCAATTTCATCTATAGTTAATACTTCCTGAAGTTTTTTCTCTGTTTCAACATCAAATATAGGAAGGTCTTGATTTTTTCCAAAATCTACAAAACAAAGTGGTGGAAACATTACACACCACCAGTTACTACCTTCTGCATTTCCTATTTCAATTCTAACAGCATCATAATACCCTTCCGGCAAAACTATTTCTTCATATATTTTCCGAGGAAACTTGTAGTTCCCGTAATATACATTTATATCATAATTATAACCTTCTTCTTTCACTATTTCTTCTGCTTTGCATCTTATTTGATGGATTTTCTCTATAATAATATTTTCACTTTCATTCTTGCTGTATACTTCTTCAAATTCTTCATTAAATGTTGTTATTATTTGGTTTCTTACCTTATATTTAAGTTGTTGATCTTCAAATGTGTCAGAATTAGCTAGAACATGAAGACGTATTACCTTGCCATTTATCTTTGAAATACCCTCATAGGCTTCCACCGTATAAGCAATTCCAATTGCCAAAACTACGAATATTGCTGAAATAAATATTTTCTTATAATAATGCATTTTTTCTCCCTTTTTAATATATTATATTTTCTTATTGTAATGACCATTTTCCCCATTTTTTGGTAGTGGCCTAATAGTAATATTTACAATTCCGGGATTTTTATACATAATATATAAAAAAATAGAATGATTCTTCACCTGTTGGTTCAAAATGACGAAAAAACTATGCTTTTTATATAAGGAATATTCATAACGATGACCTTACGCGAATTAATTTACTGGTACTAGGCTATCAATTATTCAGTTTATATTTTTGCTTCTTTCTAACCAAGGTAGATATATCTATACCTAGTTTCAAGGCTGCTTCCTTCATATTTTTTGAAACAGCTAGTGTAGATTCAATAATTTCTTTTTCATATTCTTCGGTTTTCTCTTTTAATGTCTTCCTATCACCCATAAATAAATCTGGCATGTCTTTGCTGTTTCCTGCCAGAACTAAATGTTCTCTGAACAAGCCTGTATCAATATGAGGACTGTCAGTCATCAAGACCAATCGCTCAATTATATTTTTTAATTCCCTTATATTGCCCGGCCATTCATAAATTAAAAAGTTTTCTAGGCAACTTGGAGTAAAGTAACAATTTTTACCGTACTTATTATTGTAATATTCGAGGAATTGGGTGGATAGGGGTATGATATCTTCCTTTCTGTTTCTCAAGGGAGGAATAATAAATGTTACAACATTTAATCGGTAGTATAAGTCTGCCCTGAATTTTTTCTCTTCCACAAGCTGTTTTAAATCATGATTTGTAGCAGCAATAATTCGTGCATTAAATTCAATTGGTTGAGTACCACCTATGCGGTAAAACATTCTGTCATTTATTGCACTCAAAAGTTTAACTTGGAGAGTATAAGGCATGTCACCTATTTCATCCAGGTACAAAATTCCAGAGTTAGCTTCTTCGAAAAGTCCCTTTTTACCGCCTCTTTGAGCACCTGTAAATGCTCCTTCTTCATATCCAAAAAATTCTGATTCCAACAAATGCTCTGGGACAGCTCCACAATTAATTTTTATAAACTTACCATTTTTTTGGCTAGAGATTCCGTGTATATAAGTAGCAATAAAATCCTTACCTACTCCCGTTTCACCTAAAATTAAAATTGTGCTATCCACATTGGCTATTTTGTTTGCTTTCGTGTATATGTTTTTCATCTTTGAGTTATTTATGATTTCAACAGGATCATTATCTACCTTAACCTTTAAATCATAATTACTTTTAATGAAAAGATTTTTTTCTTTAGTAATATTTTTCATTAAAACATCTAACTCAGACACATCTCTTATAACTGCAATTGTTTTTGCAAGATTGCCATTTTCATCAAAAATAGGGGAACCGGAAACTAGGCAACGTTGCCCTTTATAATAATGATTTATGGTTGATACAGGTCCCAAGGTTTCAATAACCTTTGCACAACATGAATTTGGCAATACACTTTGCTTTCTTAGGTCATAAACTGTTTTTCCTATTATTTGTTCTCTTGAAAGGCCTGAAAGATTTAAAAATGCATCATTGACAAAGGTAGTTGTTCCTAATTCGTCTGTAATATATATTCCATCTTTCAATTTATTAAGCATTTCATTATGCAAGTATTGCTGAGAATTAAGCCTTGAAATTTGTTTTTCAAGCTCGGACCCTATTGTAAATTCATAAAAGAAAAAAGAGTACAAATCATGGTTGTATAGTTTCATTTTATTATGGATAACATAATATATGGAGTTATCTACATATTTGACAGAATAAAGGTTCTTATCCATGTTAACCTGTATGTCTTGAAAAAACATTGTAATTTTTTTGTTTAATATATCTGCTTTAATAACATTAGTTTTAATATAATCGTTACAATATAAAATATTAAATTTGTCATCAGTTATAATAAATCCTAAGTTTAAATCATGCTTAGTAGGTGGCATTTATCTGTCTCCTTTCCTTAAAAAGTAAAAACCACATAAAACAATATTTGATATAGTTTTTACTTTATGATATAATTATTATACGGTAGGGTACACACCTCTACTTTTGGGATAGTCTCGGTGGATAGAGGAATGTTTCCATATTAATTATATATCCACATATGCAAAATTGCAATGTTATATTTTAATTATATGCAAGTTTGCATATAAAGTAAAATGTAACTTTTATATAGATGTTTAAATTCCAGCGATTATTTAAAATAAGATTGTTGGCACAAAAAATGCTATATAATAAATGAATAAAAAATTAGGAGGCACAGTAATGAAAAAAGCAGTAATCGTTTCAGCAGCAAGAACACCTATCGGATCATTCGGCGGTGCTTTTGCTTCATTGTCAGCTGTTGATTTAGGCGTAGTAGCAGCAAAAGAAGCTATAAAAAGGGCAGGAATAGAACCTTCAATGGTTGAAGAAGTTTATTTAGGAAATGTTTTAGGGGCTGGTTTAGGGCAAAACGTTGCAAGACAAGTAACATTAGGAGCAGGAATCCCTGAAGAAACTCCTGCATTAACAATCAACATGGTTTGTGGTTCAGGTTTAAGAGCAGTAAGCATGGCAGCACAGTTTATTGAAAGCGGTCAATGTGACGTTATTTTATGTGGTGGTACTGAAAGTATGACCAATGCTCCATACATTTTACCGAAGGCTAGATGGGGACATAGAATGGGCGACGGCAAAGTTGTAGATTACATGGTTTATGATGGCTTATGGGATGTTTACAATAACTATCATATGGGCGTAACAGCTGAAAATGTTGCAGCACAGTACGGAATTACAAGAGAAGAACAAGATGCATTTGCTGCACAAAGTCAAAACAGAGCAGAAGCAGCTCAAAAATCAGGAAGATTTGCAGAAGAAATAGTACCTGTTTCTATTCCTCAAAGGAAAGGTGACCCTGTAGTAATAGATACTGATGAGTATCCAAGACATGGAGCATCTCTTGAAGGTATGGCAAAATTAAAACCTGCATTTATTAAGGATGGAACAGTTACAGCAGGTAATGCATCAGGAATAAATGACGGTGCAGCAGCTTTTATAGTTATGAGCAAAGATAAGGCAGATGAACTTGGATTAGAATATTTATGTGAAGTTGCTGGATATGGCTCAGCAGGAGTTGATCCAAAAGTTATGGGTTTAGGACCTATCCCTGCAAGTAAAAAAGCTTTAGCTAATGCTGGCTGGACAGTAGAAGACTTAGACTTAGTAGAAGCAAATGAAGCTTTTGCAGCACAAGCACTTGCAGTTACTCGTGATTTAGGATTAGATCCTGAAAAAACAAATGTTAACGGCGGAGCAATAGCTTTAGGACACCCAATCGGAGGTTCAGGAGCAAGAATCCTTGTTACTCTAATTTATGAAATGCAAAAAAGAGATGTTAATAAAGGTCTTGCCACTTTGTGTATAGGCGGCGGAATGGGAACTAGCTTATTAGTAGAAAGAAAGTAAAAAATTTACCATCCCTGGAAGCTTGTAACAAGCTTCCAAGGATGTTGAATAAT
Source organism: uncultured Clostridia bacterium (assembly GCA_964614935.1). GTDB lineage: Bacteria > Bacillota > Clostridia > Tissierellales > Sedimentibacteraceae > Sedimentibacter. The sequence goes on from CAZTML010000001.1 coordinate 9,763, forward strand.
ACAAAAATGAAAGGATGATAACATTGATAAACAAAATTATTTCTGTTAAAGAAGCAGCAGAAAAAGTAAAAGACGGCATGACTATTATGGTTGGTGGATTTTTAGCAAATGGAACACCAGAGAATATAGTTGATGCTTTAGTCGAAAAAAATGTTAAAAATTTAACATTAATATGTAACGATACAGGATTCCCTGACAAAGGTGTAGGTAAAATGGTTGTTGCTAAACAATTCAAAAAAATGATCGCATCTCATGTTGGAACTAATCCAGAAACAGCTAATCAAATGAATTCAGGAGTAACTGAAGTTGTACTTACTCCTCAAGGAACTCTTGCTGAAAAAATAAGATGTGGTGGAAACGGTCTTGGTGGATTTTATACACCAACAGGAGTTGGAACTGAAGTTGCAGAAGGAAAAGAAGCTAAAGTAATAAATGGTAAAGAATATTTATTTGAAACACCTTTAAGAGCTGACGTAGCTTTATTAAAAGCTTCAGTAGTTGATAAAAAGGGAAATATGATATTTAATAAAACTATGAAAAACTTTAACACAGTTATGGCAACAGCAGCAGACTTAGTTATTGTTGAAGCTGATAAAATAGTTGAAGTAGGCGAAATAGATCCGGAACATGTTATGTGCTCAGGTATATTTGTTGACTATATAGTTGGAGGTGACAAATAATGGATGAAAAAAAAGTTATAGCAAAAAGAGTTGCTGAATTGTTAAATAATGGTGATGTTGTTAACTTAGGTATAGGTCTTCCTACTATGGTTGCAAACTACATACCTGAAGGAATGGACATGACATTCCAGTCAGAAAATGGTTTCTTAGGTTTAGGTCCCGCTCCTGCTCAAGGTGAAGAGGACTGGGAATTAGTAAATGCAGGTGGAATGCCTTCTTCAATAGTACCAGGCGGTATGTTTTTTGACAGTGCGACTTCCTTTGGAATTATCCGTGGTGGCCATGTAGATGCAACAGTTTTGGGAGCTATGCAAGTTGATGAAAAAGGTAACTTAGCTAACTACAAAATCCCAGGTAAAATGGTTCCAGGTATGGGTGGAGCTATGGACTTGGTTGTAGGAGCTAGAGTAGTTATAATTGCCATGGTACATACTCAAAAAGGAAAACCTAAAATTCTAAAAGAGTGTACACTTCCTTTAACTGCTAAGGGACAGGTTAACTATATAGTAACTGAAATGGCTCTTATTGAAGTAACAGATGAAGGTTTAGTTTTATTAGAATTAGGACCGGAAGCAACAGTTGAAGATGTAGTTGCTGCAACAGAAGCAAACTTAATTATTTCACCAGACTTGAAACGCTTTGGTGTAGAAGAATAAGAATACAGAGAAAAAAAATCATTCTGCCAAAGGGCAGAATGATTTTTATATTAAAAAGATTTCCTATTTTTTTTGCTTACTTATTTTATTGAAAACTACTAGGTCTATTTTTCATTATCAATGTCAATTTGAGCTCCTCACCATTTCGTAAAATTGTAAATTCCGCCTTATCTCCAGCTTGATATTCATATAGCTTCTTTTGTACATCAACCATGTATTCTATCTTTTTACCATCTATATCAATAATAACATCATTTGGTTGAAGTCCGGCTTCAACAGCAGGAGAATTTGGCATAGTTTCTATTATGATTACTCCATAATCTGCAATTAAATCAAGACCATAAAGCATTTCGTAAGTTTCAACGTCCATTCCTGTTATACCCACATATACGGGTTCAAAGCTTCCGTCGTTAACTATTTGTGCTATAACAGGTTTTACAATATTGATTGGTATTGAAAAACCCAATCCTTCTGCTGAAGTCATTTTAGCAGTATTGATTCCTATTACCTGACCTTTGGCATTAAATAAAGGACCACCACTATTACCTGAATTTATAGATGCATCGGTTTGGATAAGGGGTTCAATAATAGTCCCATCTTCAAATTGAATAGACCTGTTAAGACCACTTATTATACCTTGAGTAACTGTTCTTTCAAGGTCTAATGTCATTGGATTTCCAATGGCTACTGCAGGTTCTCCAACCATTAAAGTGTCGGAATTTCCTAGTTCTGCAACAGGGAGACCTGTCTTGTTTATTTTTATTATTGCCAAATCTAAGTTAGTATCATACCACAAAACTTGGCCTGTTTCTACTGAACCATCAATTAAAGAAACTATTATACTTTTATAATTTCCGTCGCCTATAACGTGTGAATTTGTTACAATGTATCCATTTGGATTTACAATGAAACCAGAACCCATGCCTTGTTTAGTTCTCGATTGAGGACCCCAAAAAGTATTTACTTGTTCTTCTACTTCAGTGGTAATTCCAACAACAGTTTTTTGTGATTTTTCAGCCACTGCTGCTGCAAAATAAACATCATCCGTCAAATTGATATTTACTTCTTGGGCGCTTATTGATGACTTTATGGCATCTTTTTCAGCTTGAACATTTAACATGTTAGCTGTTACATAAGAACCTGATAACCCTCCAATTATTGCAGCTAACAAGGCAGTGGCAATATAGCCCATTATTGATTTTTTTCTTTTCTTTTGTTGATTTTCAATTACAGGTTCACTCATGACAAAATTAATATCATTTGGACTTTCTTCATTTTTAATATACTCACTTGTCATGTTCTCATTAATTATATTTTCTTGTTGATTTTCATTTTCCTTATAATCATTATTGAATCTTTGATTTTCGTCCATTATATTATCGCTCCTTTGTATAATATTGATATTTTCTTAATAATATAATTATATCCTCCTTTTCTTTATTGAAACTTAAATTCAATAAAATTTCATCGCTGAAAGTAAAACTATGATATTAGGCTTTATACCACGCCTATATTATTTATTTCATCTAATATCATTATTTATATTAAATATACTAACATATAGTTTAGATAATTCAATAAAATTCAATAAAGGGAATTTAATTTTGAAAAGTTACTTGACAAAGTAAAGTTACTCTGCTATATTTTAATAAAATATTTCCGGAGGTCTTATGGGGGTTGCAAGTTTAACAACTAATGTAAGCATTCTATTGGTTTTTGCAGAAGGATTTATATCTTTCTTTTCTCCATGTGTTCTTCCCTTAATTCCTGTCTATATTAGCTACTTAGCAGGCAATGGGAGAAAGGTTACTAGCGATGGAACAATTACATATGAAAGAAAAAAGGTGCTTCTTAACACTTTATTTTTTGTTTTAGGTATTTCCAGCGTTTTTTTCATTTTAGGTTTATCATTTTCAGCTTTGGGTATATTTTTTAATAAGAATAGAGTTTTATTCAGCAAAATTGGTGGTATAATAATTATTATACTAGGTTTAGTGCAATTAAATGTAATAAAATTAAATTTTTTAAAGATGGAAAAAAGAATAAATTTAAACATTGGTGGTAAAATGAATCCCTTGCTTGCCTATATAATGGGATTTACATTTAGCTTTGCATGGACTCCTTGCGTAGGACCTGCTCTTGCTTCAGTTTTAATTTTATCATCAAATGCAAGCAATGCATTTACCGGAAATATGCTGGTTTTGGTTTATGCCTTAGGATTTATAATACCCTTTATAATTTTAGGTATATTTACAACAGAAACCCTAAACTTCTTTAAAGAAAAAAGAGCTTTAGTAAAATATACAATTAAAATTGGTGGTATTATTTTAGTAATAATAGGAATCATGACATTTACGGGAACATTTACTTCTATAAGCAGAAACTTAAGTTCTTTTTAATAAGATGCCCTAACCCTATTTTTTTGACAGTAAGGAGAAAAAAGATAACGGTAGGTCATTCATAACGAGCGCCAATTTTGTGCGACGTGAGGAGCAAATAAAATTGTGCAGCGAGACTATGGGAGAAGAAATGAAACAATATAATTTAAACTGCAATATAGCCCAGACATTAAATATAATTGGTGACAAATGGTCTCTCTTAATACTCCATGAAATGTTTATGGGACGAGAAACATATAAAGAAATACAAGATAATCTCGAAGGAATACCCACAAATCTACTAGCTGAAAGATTAAAAACATTAGAAGGGGATAATCTTGTGAAAAGAAACATATATCAATCAAATCCACCTAGATATAAATATTCACTAACAGAAAAGGGTTATGATTTGGAACATATATTTAATAGTTTAATCTTGTGGGGACAAAAACATTTAAATACATGTTATAAAAAGTTAGTTCATAAAAATTGCAAGTCTCTAATTGAGCATAGGTATTATTGTCCTAATTGCAATAAAAATGTAAGTGTAGATGAAATGCTTGTAATAAATCCTGAAGAATGAGAGGTTGGTAATTATTATGTCAGATGTAGTAGATATTATCATAATAGGAGCAGGACCTGCAGGTTTGTCTGCAGCTGTAAATGCCCTAGCAAGAGGAAAGACAGTAAGAATTTTTTCAAACGGAGAAAATTATTTATCAAAAGCTGAACAAGTAGATAATTACTTAGGTTTTTATAATGTAAGCGGAAAAGAATTAATGGATACATTTAGGGAACATGCTCAGGCTATGGGTATAAAAACAGAAAGCGGTAAAGTTGTTAATATACTTCCCTTAGGTGATACTTTCATGGTTAATATAAATGGTGAAATCGCAGAAACTAAAAAAGTAATACTTGCAATGGGAATATCAAAAATCAAGGAACTTCCCGGTGAATCCAAACTTTTAGGAAGTGGAATAAGCTACTGTGCTACCTGTGACGGAATGCTTTACAGGGGAAAGAATGCCATTGTATGGGATCAATCCAAGGATGCATGGGAAGAAGCAAACTTTTTACAAAGTATTGGGGTAAATGTAACATTTGTATCCAAAAAGCCAAGACCTGAAAACTTAGGAGATGACATTAAGTATATTAATGACACTGTAAAAGAAGTTATAGGTGAAAATACAGTAGAATCAGTTAAGACAGGAAATGAAATAATAAATATTGACGCAGTATTCATGCTAAGAGATGCAGTTGCACCTACTGCATTAGTCGATGGTTTAGAACTGGATGGAAACTTTATAAGTGTTAACAAAAATATGGAAACTAACATTCCCGGACTATATGCGGCAGGTGATATAACAGGAAAACCCCTTCAGCTTTCAAAAGCGGTAAGTGAAGGTTTGATAGCTGCTCAACATGCAGCTTTACAAATAGATAAAAAGGAGAAATAGAAATGGCAGAAATAAAAAATATTATGAGCACTCAGGAATTTGATGATTTAATTAAAGATAACAGGTATGTCCTTGTGGATTTTTGGGCAGGATGGTGTGCGCCTTGCAGAATGGTTGCACCGGTAATAGACAAAATAGCTGAACAATACTCAGAAAAAATAATAGTAGCAAAGGTAGATGTAGATGACCAGCAAGAGTTAGCTATTCGCTACGGAATACAAACTATACCTACTATAATATTCTTTAAGGAGGGTAAAGTAGCTTCAAAAGAAATTGGTGTTAAACCCTTGTCTTCCTTTGCAAATATGATTGATAGTAATATAGCGTAAATAAAATTCTGGGCTAGCCCAGAATTTTATTATTTATTTTCCCACTCATCTTTTAATAAGCCATACAATAGTAAGTCGTATCTCTTATCATCCCTAAGGACAAAGTCTCTAAATACTCCCTCTTTTTTAAAAGCAAACTTTTCATACAAGGCAATGGCGCCTTGGTTAAACTCTAGTACATTTAGCTGAATACGATGAAGTTTTAGTTTGTTGAACCCATAATCCAATAAGAGGTCCATTGCTTTTGAGCCATAACCCTTGCCTCTTTCATTTTCATTTCCAAAACCAATAAATAGGGTAGCTACTTGATTATCTTTTATTATATCATCAAATCCGCCAATACCGATAATTCGTCCTTCCTTTCTAACTGCAAACACTTTTGATTTTCCACTGTTCTCATAATATTTAAATGTTTTATCCACAGTTTCTTCATCTTGATCTAGAGGAGGATAATAATCGTAATATTTTAAGAAGTTACTATCTTTATGCCACTTATAAACTTCCTTCATATCTTCACTTTTTATTTTATCTAAATATATATCCATGTAAAAATCTCCTAAGCAAAAATAATAATTATAATTATAGTTAATAAGCCGGTAACACCAATTGCAAGGCCAGAAGATGCTCCTACTTCTTCATTCATTTCAACTGCTTTCGTAGTCCCAATAGCATGCGAAGCAGATCCTATTCCAATTCCCTTTGCTATATTATTCTTAATTTTACCCAATTTTATTACAAATGGTGCCATAGCTGCTCCTACTAAGCCTGTAAGCACTACGGCTAAAACAGTTATGCCCTCATCTCCTCCCAAGAGTTTTGTTGACTCAACAGCCATTGGAGTTGTAATTGATTTTGAGAAAAGAGATAGCATTATTGTTTCATCAAGACCAAACAACTTACACAAAAGAGTTACAGACACAAAAGATGTAATTATGCTTGCTAGAACACCTCCAATTATAGGAATAAAGTTTTTTATTAAGTCATGCCTATTTTTATAAAGGGGTATTGCAAGTACCACAACAATGGGCCCAAGAACTGAAGCTATCAAACCGCCTCCCTTATTGTAATCAGAATAGGGAATATTAAATACTTTTAATATTATTATAATAATTATAGCAGATATAAGTATTGGGTTTAAAAATTCTTTCCTAAACTTATTGCTTATAATAAGACTGAATTTAAAAAGTGCAATAGTAAGCAGTATATAAATAAGGGGCATTATTATATTATTCATGGTTTTTCTCCTTGTATGAAATCAAAAAATCTGTAACCTTGCATGATACAAGCATTACAATAAAACAAGAAATAGGTAATATAATCATAATTTGAAGAAGGCTGTTTTGTATAAGCTTGTATGATTCCATAAGTCCTACTGTTAAGGGCACAAAGAAAAACCCCATGTATTTAAGCATAAAATTTCCTGTTTCTTCTACCATGGAAAGCTTTAAAATATTAGTAGACAGCAATAACAAAAGTATTGCCATACCTATAATATTTCCCGGTATAAGGATTATATCTGAAATAAGTTTACTTATTAAGTTTCCTGTCCAATAGATTATGTAAATTATCCCTATTTGAAGGATTATTTTTAAAATTTTTTTCATTTTTACCTCCTGTTTCAATTATATATGAAATTATTCCTAATTCAATACTTTTTTAAACCTTTAACTAAATTTTATACGAGGATGTTGGGATTAAGCTATGAATAAAGAAATAATTTGTGTGTATTTAGGTATAAATATGATATACTTAATTATGTTATTAATTTAATTTTGGAGGATATTATGGGATTACCACTTGATAGCGGATTAAATCTGTTTGAAAAACACAAAAAAGGCAAATTAAATCTAATTACTGATGTTCAAGGTGTAAAAGTAGGACAAGTAACATTAAAAAAAGATGGAATAAATACAGGAGTTACTGTAGTTTTTCCCCATGAAGGAAATATTTTTCAAGACAAGGTTATGGCAGCAACAGATGTATTAAATGGTTTTGGTAAAAGTGTAGGTTTACTACAAGTTGATGAATTAGGAACAATTGAAACTCCAATTATAATGACCAATACTCTAAGTGTTGGAACAGCAACTACTGCCTTGGTTAAATATATGCTGGATCAAAATGAGGATATAGGACTTACTACGGGAACAGTTAATTGTTTAGTTACAGAATGCAATGATGGAAGGTTAAATGATATTCGAGGTCTTCATGTAACAGAAGAAGATGTTTTTAAAGCCCTAAATTCACCGTCAGAACACTTTGAAGAAGGCGCTGTAGGAAGCGGTACAGGCATGTGTTGTCTTGGATTAAAAGGCGGTATAGGGTCTGCATCAAGACTAATTAATGTAGACGGTCAAGAATATACAATTGGTGCTTTAGTAATGTCTAATTTCGGTTCATCCGGTAATTTAATAATTGGTGGTGACCATATAGGTAAAAGGATACAGAATGAAAAGGAAATAAACGAAGGCCCCGTAAAAGATGAAGGCTCCATTATTATTATAATTGCAACTGATGTACCACTTTCTGAAAGACAATTGAAAAGAATAGCCAAACGGTCAACAATAGCATTAGGGAAAACAGGCTCTTATATGGGTAATGGAAGCGGAGATATTGCCATAGCATTTACAACTGCAAACAGAGTCCCCCATTACAGCGAGAAAGATATTCTAAAGACAAAAATGTTCTTTGATGATAAAATAGATAATGTTTTTGAAGCCTCTATTGAAGCTGTTGAGGAATCAATAATTAGCTCTCTTTATCACGCTAAAACAACTATTGGATATTTAGGTAAAGAAGTTAAAGGTTTAAGAGAATATTTGTAAAAATATGTAAATAAATAAAGGCCCTGAGCATTTTTTGCCCAGTGGCCTCTTTATTTAACTTTTTTTATCTTGTAGGTACTACCTCAATCCAGTAGCCGTCTGGGTCAGTAATAAAGTAAATTCCCATTGCTTCATTTACATATTCAATACAACCCATTTCTTCATGCTTTTTGAAGGCTTCATCATAATTGTCAACCTTCATCGCCAAGTGGTATTCTAAATCTCCTAAGTTGTAAGCTTCACTTCTATCACGCATCCAAGTAAGTTCCAATGAAAAGCCAGTTTCACCATCACCTAGATATACCAGTATAAAGCTTCCATCTTCTGCTTCTTTTCTTCTTACTTCTTTTAAACCTAATGCTTCTTTATAAAAACTCATACTTTTTTCTAAATCTAATACGTTGAAATTAAAATGATTAAATGTGAATTTCATGTTTCCTCCTTATATAATGAGATTCTTCAGGCTGCGCCTTCAGAATGACACGGGCTGCGCCCTTTAAATCAGCTTCATAGTTAACACGATTACTCTTCTGTTTCTGTAACTTCAGGAATTTCGGTAATTTCTTCTACTTCCGGTTCTCCGTTTATTAATATATTAAGTTGATTTAATATATTTTCTAAGTCTTCAAGTTTTCTGCCATATTCAGCCCAATTTCCTCTTTGTGAAGCTTCATTTGCAGCATTGAATACATCATTTGCTTGGTTTATTAAGTCATTTATACTTGTGTCGTCATATTCTGTATCAGACTCTTGTGGTCCTCCAGGTGTCTGATTTAGGCCGAAAAGACTTTCTATTGCCCTATCCAATGTAGGTTCCATTAATATTGTATCACCAAATGATATTACAACATTTTTCATTTCAGGGAAGTTACTGGCTGTATCTGACTTCAAATATATAGGCTCTACATAAAGCAGGGAATCCTCTATAGGGATAACAACCGTATTTCCCCTTAATACATCTGAACCCATTTGACTCCAAAGTGTAAGTTGTGATGATATGGATGTATCTTGATCAATTTTCGTTTCAATCATATTAGGTCCCGGAATTACTTTTGTTTTCGGGAATTCATATAAAATTAACTCACCGTAATTGTCTCCGTCATTTCGGGCTGCCAAAAGTGATATCATATTATCTCTATTTTGAGGAGTATATTGTGTAGTTAACAAAAATTCTACATTTTCTTCACCAGGTAGTTTAAACATAAGGTAAGATGAACCTGCAGATTCTTCACCATAACCCATGTACTTTTCTTTTGCTAAATCCCAATAATCTTCTCTTCCAAAGAAAACTGTAGTATTTTCAATGTGATATAATCTGTACATTTCCGCCTGAATATCAAAATATGCTTGTGAATATCTTGTGTGTTTTCTAAGGCCTTCCGGCATTTCATTAATTGGTTTCAATAAATCCCTAAATATTTTATCATAGGTTTTAATAATAGGATCATCTTCATCTACAACATAAAAATCTATTGAACCATTATATGCATCTATAACAACTTTTACTGAATTTCTTATATAATTAACATCGTAACCATCTATAAATAAATCTGTAGGTTCTGAATAAGGATACTTGTTACTTACGGTAAATCCTTCTATAATCCAATAAAGTTTTCCGTCTTCTTGATTTACAACAATATATGCATCGGGATCGTAGTACATAAATGGAGCTATTTCAGTAACCCTTTCCATTATATTCCTGTTTATTAAAATCTTGGAATCACTATCAATATTATTTGAAATTAACATCCTATAGCTGCCTTCTCTTATAGAAAATAAGAGCCTGTTTAAAAATGACATGTTAATTCCTGCACTTCCTTCATAGAAGGTTTCGACATTGTTGGCACCTGAAGGGTAGTCAAATTCCATTTCATCGGTATTTGCAATTACATAGTCATTTGTTTTTTCACCAAAATATATTTCTGGCCTTGTGATATTAAAATCAGTTTGGGTAGTTGGAGGTATATTTTGTACCATCATTTCAGGCTGTCCCTGGGGATTAACCATATTCACCGGTGAAAGTGTTATTCCATAACCATGAGTATATTTTAAGTACTGATTTACCCATGTTCTAGCTTGATCATTTAACCTTCCTTGATCAAGTTCTCTTGCTGACAAGAAAACCTGCCTGTAAACGCCATCAATTACGTATCTATCCACATCTACATCATTAAACACATAATAAGGTCTAATACCTTGAAGTTGATTGTAAACTTGAATTAGAGGCTCCTGGTCGTTAATTCTTATATTCTCAATTACTTCTTTGTTGTTTTTTATATCTTCAATTCTTAGGTTATTATTAGCAGGAAATTGAATTATTTCGACATCGTCCAAGGCATAAGCATTTTGTGTATATTTTATGCTGTATTCCATATACTTTATTTCTTTTGAAAGTTGATCTGGTTCAACAATGAATTTCTCTACACCACCTGCCATACCTGTTCCCACAATAGATATAGCAATAAGGGCTACAGGAATTGCCAAAGCTAGTTTTAAATTTCTTTTTCTAGCTCCAAAGAAGAATATAATAGCAGCAATTACAAAACCTACTGCTAATATCCTGTATAAATTCAAAGTTATATTTATATCTGTATATCCTGCACCGGATACCCTGCCTAGTTGAGAATAAAGCAAATCATAGGATTTTAAGGCATTTCTGATTCCTAAAAATACAAAAATAAATACACCTAAAATTGATGTTTGATTTATTATTTTTTCAGCAAATTTTTTATTTAAAATATTGTTTAAGTCTACTTGTTGGCGTGGAAACTGTTGAATATTTTCAAATTGCTCTGAAATATTTTTCATACTGTCCCTAAGAGCCAAATAGGCGTAAAACAATATAATTACAATCACAAGTAAGAAAAGCAAAGAAATTATTGAATTAACAGCTGTGTTTATAAGGGGAAGCCTAAATACATAAAAACCTATATCATTATTAAATATAGGATCTGTTAAGCCAAAAGCCTCACCATTTAAATACTGTAGTATTTCAAACCACAGTGTTGACATTATGTTTGATGTAATTAGAAAACTTACAGCTACAGAAGTTAATTTAGCATACAAATAAAATTTTTTATTTATATTGATAATCTCTGATTCTTCATCATATTTCTTCTTTAGTTTCTTGATAAAATAGTACAATAAAATACTTAATATTATAAAAATTGGTATTCCAATCGTAATTTGCGCTTTAATTTTAGTAAAAAAAGTTTCAGTATAACCTACTTCTTTAAACCACAAATAATTTGTTGAAAACTTTACAATGCTGTTGAAGGAATTTAGTAATAAAAATATTACTACTACAACTCCCATAACAAATAGTCTTCCTCTATTCTTCATAAAACCTCCTTTATTTATAAAATTCAATCCTCAATTTTTCTAATGATCTTTTTTCTATTCTGGATACAGTCATTTGAGATATATCCAGCTCTTTAGCAATTTCACTTTGAGTTTTATTATGGTAAAATCTCTTGATAATTATATTTTTTTCAAGTTCATTTAGTTTTTCCATAGACTTATCTAAAAAATCTTGATTTTCAATTTGTTTGTAATACTTATCTTCATCTCCCATAAGATCCATGAGGGATAAATCATTATCATCGCCATTTGTATCAAGTTTCTCATCAAGAGATTGAGAATTAAACATTTTGCCTGCTTCGAATGCTTCTAAAATTTCTTCTTCTGTAGAATTTGCATATTCGGCAATTTCTTTTATAGTTGGAGATCTGTGAAGCTGGCTTGCCAAAATATTACTGTATTCATTGACTTTCCTGGAAATTTCCTGAATTTTTCTTGGCACCTTAATAGCCCAGCCCTTATCTCTGAAATATTTTTTTATTTCACCTAATATGGTCGGGGTAGCAAAAGATGTAAATTCAAATCCTTTAGATATATCAAATCTTTCTATGGCAAAAATTAATCCCATACATGCTATTTGAAAAATATCATCATATTCAATGCCTCTATTAGAATATTTTCTAGATATAATTTCAGCCATATACTTATATTTTTCAAAGATTTCATTTCTTACTTCAACATCTCTTGTTTCATTATATTTTAAAAACAGATCATAGTTTTTTATGTTTTTTGAGTTATTACTCATTTCGCTCATTTTGATCAACGCCTAATTATTTTATTTTTTCAAATTTAATAGTTTTATTGTTTAAATCATAATTGTAATTATCAGATAAACTTTCAATAATCATAATGCTCATATCATCACTTAAATCAGCTTCTGATAAGAGTCCCTCATTTAAATCTCGAACCGACACAAGAATTTTATCCTGTAAAATTTGATAATTTATTTCAAATTCTTCAGAATTCTCCTTATTTTTCATAAAAAATGTACAGATTTCGGATATAATTACTTTCATATCTTCGATTTCATCAATGTTAAATCCATTTAAATTTGCCAATGCAGATGTAGTTAATCTAATTGTACTAATATATTCGGATTTTTTGGGGATTTTTAACGTTACTTTATCCATTTTATCACTCCTGGATGTTAAATACTTTATTCAAACCTGTAATATCAAACAATTTATAAATATTAGGTTTTAAGTTTATTATTTTAAAATTTAAATTTTTTTCTTGCATTTTTTTATAAATGCTCATTAAAACTCCAAGCCCTGTACTATCGATATAGTCAAGGCTTTCACCATTGATGATAAGATCTGATTTTTTTTCTTCAATTAATTCAAATACTTTATTTTTAAGGTCTGGAGAAGTATATATGTCTACTTCTCCAATTGGTTTTATTTCTATTAGCTTATCTTGAATTTTATTTTCAATTTCTAACGACATAATAAACCTCCATTATTCTTCTGATTCTGTTTCAAAATCTTCTTCTGTAAAAATCTTTGCTATCGATGCTACTTTGTCATCGCCTTTCAATCTCATTGCAATAACTCCTTGAGTATCTCTTCCCATTATAGATATGTTTTTAGCGTGCATTCTAATTATGGTACCATTTGTGCTTAGTATCATAACATCATCTTCCTTCTCAACTATCAAGGAGTTTACTATTAGCCCTGTCTTTTTTGTAATGTTATGGGCTTTCATTCCTTTTCCGCCCCTGTTTTGGCGTCTAAATTCTTGGGATAGGGTTATCTTTGCATAACCATTTTCTGTAATAGTCAAAATAAGTTTATTTTCATCACTTTGTTTGATTATGCTCATGGATACCAGCTCATCATTGTCAGAAATTGTGACAGCTTTAACTCCCATGGTATTTCTGCCGGTTTCCCTTACATCATCTTCATGGAATCTTATGCCTTTTCCTTCCTTTGTAACAATGAATATATCCTTTGTACCATCAGTTACGTTGACGCTTATTAATTCATCGTCATCTGCAATTTTAATAGCTACTAATCCAGTCTTTCTATTAGAATCAAATTCACTTAGTTTTGTTTTCTTTATGATACCTTTCTTGGTTACAAATACTAAGAATTCATTATCGTTGAATTCTCTTATTGGTATAAGTGATTTTATTTTTTCTCCTGCATCAATGTTTATTAAATTGATTACAGCTGTTCCTTTTGCTTGACGTCTTGCTTCCGGAACTTCGTAAGCTTTGATTCTGTATATCTTACCCTTATTTGTTACAAACATCAAGTAATCATGAGTCGATGTAATAAATAAGTCTTTTACAAAGTCTTCATCCCTTGTAGTAAGGGCAGTAACTCCTTTACCTCCTCTATTTTGTACCTTGTAAGTATCTTCGGGAAGCCTTTTAATGTAGCCAAAGTTTGTCAATGTTATAGCAACATTTTCTTCTTCTATTAAGTCTTCTACATTAATTTCTCCTTCATCTGCAATAATTTCTGTTCTTCTTTCATCATAATATTGATTTTTTATATCTGTTAATTCTTCTTTAACAATTTGGTCAATTAAATACTTATGAGCAAGAATTTCTTTATATTTATTTATCAATTTCATCAATTCTTCATACTCGGCATCTAATTTTTCTCTTTCCAAACCTTGTAGACGTCTTAGTCTCATATCTACAATGGCTCTTGCCTGTATTTCAGATAAATCAAATGCTTTCATCAATCTTTGTTCTGCATCATCATAAGACGCTCTTATAATTCTTATAACTTCATCGATGTTATCTATTGCTTTAATTAAACCTTCAACTATGTGGGCTCTTGCTTCTGCTTTAGCTAAATCATACCTTGTTCTTCTTTCAACAATTTCCCTTTGATGTTCAACATAGTAGTGAATCATTTCTTTCAAGTTCAAGATTTTTGGTTCATTATTAACCAAAGCAAGCATTATGATACTGAAGTTATCCTGCATTTGGGTATTTTTATATAAATTGTTAAGGACAATATTTGGATTATAATCTCTTTTGATTTCAATAACAATCCTCATTCCGTCTCTGTCACTTTCATCTCTTAAATCAGAAATTCCTTCAAGACGTTTATCTTTCACTAGTTCAGCTATTTTTTCAATAAGTCTTGCCTTGTTTACTATGTATGGAATTTCAGTAACTATAATTCGGCTTCTGTTGCCTTTCATTTCTTCTATTTCAACTTTAGCCTTAGCTTTTACCTTGCCTCTTCCTGTTAAGTAAGCATTTTTAATATTATCCTTACCTTCTATTATAGCACCTGTAGGGAAGTCTGGACCTTTTATATACTTCATAAGTCCTAGTATATCTATATCTGGATTATCTATATAAGCAATTGTCCCATTTACTACTTCTCCTATATTGTGAGGAGGTATGGATGATGCCATTCCAACAGCTATACCTGAAGAACCATTTACCAATAAATTTGGGAAACGGCTAGGCATTACTACAGGTTCTTTTAATGTTTCATCAAAGTTTGGCCTGAAGTCTACAGTATCCTTATTAAAATCACGAATCATTTCCATTGCAATCTTTGACATTCTAGCTTCTGTATAACGCATTGCCGCCGCCGGGTCTCCGTCTACTGAACCAAAGTTTCCATGTCCATCTATTAATTGATATCGCATGGAAAAACTTTGTGCTAATCTTACCATAGCATCATAAACTGCTATATCACCGTGAGGGTGGTACTTACCTAATACGTCCCCAACTATACGAGCACTTTTTTTATGTGGTTTATCCGGTGAAAGTCCTAATTCATATGCTGAATACAAAATTCTCCTATGAACCGGCTTAAGTCCATCTCTTACATCTGGCAATGCTCTTGATACAATTACCGTCATAGCATAGTCTAAATAAGACTTTTTCATTTCTTCAGTAATATTTACATTTATAATCTTACCTGTATTTGTATTTTCGTTTTCGCTCATTTGTACCCTCGCCTATATATCTAAATTACTTACTTTTTGTGCATTTTCTTCGATGAATTCTCTTCTTGGTGCAACCTTGTCTCCCATGAGAGTTGTAAATATTTCATCTGCTTCCATTGCATCATCTTCTTTTATCCTTAAGAGAATCCTAGTTTCAGGATTCATCGTTGTATCCCATAACTGTTCAGGATTCATTTCTCCTAAACCCTTGTATCTTTGTATTTCTACTTTATTATCTCTTCCAATTTCTTCTAGAGTTTGGTCAAGTTCTGCATCACTGTAAAGATATTTTTCAAACTTACCTTTTTTCACCCTGTATAAGGGTGGCTGAGCAGCATAAATATGACCTTCCCTTACTAAATCTATCATATATCTGTAGAAAAATGTAAGTAGTAATGTCCTTATATGAGCTCCATCAACGTCGGCATCTGTCATTATAATAATTTTGTGGTATCTGAGTTTTGAAATATCAAAGTCTTCTCCTATTCCACAACCAAATGCAGTTATCATATTTTTTATTTCTTCGGAATTAAGTATTCTGTCTATTCTTGCTTTTTCAACATTTAAAATTTTACCCCTTAAAGGTAATATTGCTTGTGTTCTTCTGTCTCTTCCTTCTTTTGCAGAACCACCTGCAGAATTTCCTTCCACTATGCATATTTCACAAAGAGTAGGATCTTTTTCAGAGCAATCTGCTAATTTTCCCGGAAGTGCCATGCTATCTAAGGCTCCTTTTCTTCTTACAAGCTCTCTTGCCTTTCTTGCTGCTTCCCTAGCTCTTGCAGATCTTAAAGATTTGTCAACTATTGCTTTTGCTGTTTTTGGATTTTCCTCACAAAATATACTTAAAGCCTCGCCTGTAATAGAATCAACTATTCCTCTTACTTCACTGTTGCCAAGCTTAGTCTTAGTTTGTCCTTCGAATTGAGGATTTGTAATTTTTATTGAAAGAATTGCTGTTATACCTTCTCTTATATCCTCACCAGTAATTGCTACATCATTTTCTTTTATAAGATTAGTCTTTTTTGCATAATCATTTATAACACGTGTTAATGATGTTTTAAATCCTATTAAATGTGTTCCACCCTCAATAGTATTTATATTGTTTACGAAGGAAAATATATTTTCATTGTAGGAATCTGTGTATTGAATTGCTATTTCAACAATTACTTTATCCTTATTTCCTTCAGCATATATTATATCACTATGAAGGGGATCTTTCTTATTATTTAAAAATTGGATAAATTCTTTAATTCCACCTTCATAATGAAATTCTTCTTTTACATTGTTTCTCTTATCTTCAAGAATTATCTTTATACCCTTATTCAAAAAGGCTAATTCCCTCATTCTATGCTTAATAGTTGTATAATTAAATTCCAAAGTATCAAAAATACTTGCATCAGGCATAAAAGAAATTGTTGTTCCACTTTCTTTTGTTTTTCCAATTAATTCAACTTCTGTTTGAGGAATACCTCTTTCATACGTTTGTCTATATTTATTGCCATCCCAATTTACTTCTGCTACTAAACGATCTGATAAAGCATTTACACAAGAAACTCCAACTCCGTGAAGTCCTCCTGAAACTTTATATGCATCATTATCAAATTTACCGCCTGCATGAAGTACGGTCAAAACAGTTTCTAAAGTTGATTTTCCTGTCTTTTTATTTATTCCAATTGGAATACCTCTTCCATTATCTACAACAACAATTGAATTGTCTTCATTTATCGTTAAACTTATTGTATCACAATATCCTGCTAATGCTTCATCAATACTATTGTCTACAACTTCATAAATAAGCTGATGAAGCCCTCTCTCACCGGTGGAACCAATATACATTCCAGGTCTTTTCCTTACAGGTTCCAAGCCTTCAAGAACTTGGATCTGTTCGGCACCATAATGATTATTATTTTTATCTGTTGCCATTTTATCTCCTCTACTAGTTTGAAATACTTCCTATTTTTCCTTCTTTTATATTAAAAATCTTTTTATTAAAATTTTTAGTTAATATATTTAAATCATAATCATCCGTACTTGTTATTATTGTTTGTATACCTTTTATATGCTCAATAAGGTAAGTCTTTCTCTTATTATCAAGCTCAGATAAGACATCATCTAATAACAATATAGGATACTCGCCTACTTCTTCCTTAATTATTTCGATTTCTGCCAGTTTTAATGCAAGAATAGCAGACCGTTGTTGGCCTTGAGAACCAAAGTACTTACATTCTTTGCCGTTTATTTTTATTAATATATCGTCCTTATGAGGTCCGTAAAGGGAAGTTCCCCTTAATATTTCATTGTTTAAATTATTATTTATCTTATCATAAAATAATTTTTTCGTTTCTTCTTTATCTGTAATTGACCCGATATTGCTATGATAAATTATATCTAATTTTTCCTTATTTCCTGATAAATTTGAATAAATATCCGTTGCATATTTTTGTAATTTTATTATAAAGTCATTTCTATAAAGTGAAATTTCTGTTCCTATGTTTACTAAATAATCATTCCAAATATTTAAAACATTCTTATTTTCATACTTACTATTATAATTTTTTAAAATTATATTTCTTTCTGTAGTGATTCTTTTATATCTATTAAGCAAATACTTATACTTAGGCTTTATTTGGGAAATATCTATGTTTACGAATTTCCTTCTTTCATTAGGACTCCCCTTTATAATTTTCATATCATCGGGAGTAAAAATAACATTGTTTAAAATACCTATCATTTCTGATGTTTTATCTAGCTTTACACCATTAATAAAAACTTGTTTCTTTTTATTTTTTTCCAAAGCTATTTGAATTTTAGTTTCGTAATTATTTTTTATTAGTTGTATTTCCACGGTAGATTTCTGCTCATTGAAATTAATCAATTCACTCTCACTATTTAACCTGAAAGTTCTTCCTATAGATGCAAGGTAAATTGATTCCATAAGATTAGTTTTTCCTTGACCGTTGTCTCCTAAAAAGATATTGAGGGAATCATTTAATTCTGCTTGTGCTTCACTAAAATTCCTGTAATTTTTAATAATAAGTTTATTTACTATCATTATTTATTTGGGTACATTCCTCTTTCTCCAAATCCATTAATTTAGGGGTATTCCTCTTTTTACCATCCTCAAAGTCTATCTAAACAATAAAGGTGTGCCCCTATACCTCTAATGGTGTGTCCCCATACCTCACTATTAAAAATTTTTCATTATTAAATTCAACTACATCCCCTTCTCTTAACTTTTTTCCCCTTTGGAGAACAACTTCATCATTGACTTTTACCAATCCGTCTAATATGACATTCTTAGCCATACCTCCACCTTCAACAACATTGGCAAATTTCAACATTTGGTCTAATTTAATATATTCAGTACTTATAGTAATTTTTTCCATAATACTCCTTTTTAATTTATCATTGCTATGAATAAGCTACGAAGCTGCGTGTCATTCTGAACGCAGTGAAGAATCTCAGATTTGCAATTGGATCCTTCGCTACGCTCAGGATTAGCGACTGTCACCAAATTTTTTTAAAAAAATTTGGCACAGCTGCTAACTTATTCTAACAGGTAATACCATATAAATATAGTTTTCTTTTTTATTACCTTCTTTATCTTCTTTTTCTTCTTTAATAAAACAAGGATTATTTTTTCCTATTAAATTTAAAGAAATAACATCACTATCTATAACTTTTAGATAATCTAAAATATACTTTGAGTTAAATCCTATTTTTATATCTTCTCCTTCTTTTTCTATAGCGATATGCTCTTCAACATTTCCATATTCAGAAGCAGAATTAATTTCCATATTATCATCTTTAATATCTAATATAATTAAATTATTTTTATCATCTCTTGCAAGAAGAGAAGCTCTTTCTATACTATCCCTTATATCTACTGTATTTACTTTAATTACAGATACATAATTGTCTTTAATAATTCCTTGGTAGTCAATAAATTTTCCTTCCAATAAATTAGAAATTATATTTGTAGATCCTATTTTAAAGGAAATATGGCTTTCAGAAACTGTTATTTCTGTATCATCCTTACTTTCTTCTATAATTCTTAGTATTTCTATCAATGTTTTAGAAGGAACAACTATAGAAATTTCTCCCTCGTAGCTAACTATATCTTTTTTTACTGCCATTCTGTAGCCATCAAGAGCAACTATGGTACACATATGATTTTTTATTTCAATGAGACATCCTGTAAAAATTGGTTTTATATTTTCTTGTGCGGCAGCAAAATAAGTATGTCTTATTAAATCCCTTAAAGTCTCTGTTTTTATTTTAAAGGATTCCCCGGTATTGTCAAATGTATTGTCAGGATATTCTGCAGCTGAATTACCAAGTATGTTTATTTCTGAATTCAAGCATTTTATTTCCATATTGTTATTTTCCATAGTTTCAATAAAAACATATGAATTAGTAGGCAATTTTCTTACAAAATCACCGATTAATCTAGCTTGCACAACAATTGATCCTTCTTCTTCTATTTCACAAGGGGAGTAAGTCTTTATTCCTAAATCTAAATCCGTTGCAGTTAATACTAGCATATTGTTTTTAGCTTCAATAAGAATTCCTGATAATATAGGGAGGGGGGTTCTTGCTGAAACAGCTTTTTGTACTATATTAATAGATTTATTTAGTTCGTTTTGATTAATTTTTACTTTCATAGTAGGCTCCTTTTTATAATTGTTGACAAAATAATTTAAAAATCTTTAGTAGTAATATATAAAATACTTATTAGTAATATTAGTAGGTCCTGTTAATTTGTTGAAAACCGTATTAAGCATTGATTTCTTAATATTTTTAAAAAAACTTCTTGTTGATGGTTTTAATATTAGTCCATAGCAATAAAAATTATCATTATTTTTGTAAACATCCATTAACAGTTTGTCAACATTTAATGTTAATTATTAAGCATTGATATTAAATCTTCTATATTTTTCTTTGTTTCCTGATTATTTTCCATTTCGTCTTCAATTTTATTATACGCATGAAGTACAGTTGAATGATCTCTACCACCAAATTCATCACCTAGCTTAGGAAGAGATAAATCAGTTAGTTTTCTTCCAATATACATGGCAATTTGTCTAGGATAAGCAATATTTTTAGTTTTCTTTTTAGATACTAAATCATCTATTGATAGGTTGTAGTAATTAGCTACAACTTCTTTTATATCTGAAATTGAAAGTTTTTTATTATTAGAAATCAAGTGCTTTAAAGCTTCTTGAGCTAATTCAAGAGTAACTTCTTTTTTATTTGTAAGAGAAGCATAGGCATAAATACGAATAAGAGCTCCTTCTAACTTTCTTATATTTGACTGTATATGTTGTGCTATATATGTAATTACTTCGTCAGGAACATCGTAATTTTCTGCTTCAGCCTTTTTTCTAAGTATTGCAATTCTTGTTTCATAATCAGGGGCTTGAATATCAGCTATTAACCCCCATTCAAAACGTGAACGTAATCTGTCTTCCAAGGTTGGAATTTCAGAAGGTGGGTTGTCGCTTGATACGATGATTTGTTTATTGGCTTCATGTAAAGCATTGAAAGTGTGAAAAAATTCTTCTTGCGTAGATTCTTTTCCTGCAATAAACTGAATATCATCAACTAAAAGTACATCAGCTTTTCTGTATGTATTTCTAAACTCCTCATTAGTGCCGTCTTTAATTGAATTAATAAGGTCATTTGTAAATTTTTCGGAAGTTACGTACAAGACGTAAGCGTCCGGATTATTATCTAAAACATAATGGCCTATTGCATGCATTAAATGGGTTTTTCCAAGTCCAACCCCTCCATAAATAAATAAGGGGTTATATGCTGTTGAAGGTGCTTCAGCAACAGCTAAGGAAGCTGCATGTGCAAAACGATTAGAATTTCCTATTATAAAATTATCAAACCTATATTTAGGATTTAATTTTCTTCCATTATATAAGGGATCGGTTTCATCAACCGTATTTGATTCAACTTTTTTCATTTCCTTATCTATATTTTCCCCTGGTATAGTAAATATTATCTCTGTTTCTTTTTTCAAAACATAGATAAAGGCATTTTTAAGAAAATTATAGTGTCTTTTTTTGATTGTATTTCTCAAAAAATCATCTGCAGTTTCTAAATAAATAGTATTATCTTTATATGCTACAATTTTAAGAGGCTTAAACCAAGTATTAAAAGAGACTTGATTGGTGTCCTCTTTTACAATTTCAAGTACCTCATTCCATAAATCTTCAAAATTCATATATTTCCTCCGGTGTTGATAAAAAAGATTAACAAGATGTTGATTAAAATTTTAAATATTGATAATATTAGACTTATAAACAGTTGTTTATAAAAATGTGAACACTTTAAATGGTGAATAAGAATAAAAATTTTGATATTAAAAATCCTTGTCCATGAAATTATTAACAAAAAAAGTTATCCACAGACAATTACTATAATATCATTTTTTATCCACAAATTCAATTTAAATTTATATATTTTAAAAAATAATTGCATTATATTTGAAAATATAGTATAAAGGTATATGGACACACCTTCTTATATGGGTTAAGTCTCTGAAGTATGAAGGAATGTCCCTAATTAGAAAATTTTCAGTGTTGACATAAATATTTAAAAATATTATAATTTACAAATGCCTATTAAATATTTATCAGATCTGGTACAAGGAGGTGTTTTCGATGAGAAGAACTTATCAGCCAAAAAGAAGACAAAGAAGCAGAGAGCATGGATTTTTTAAGAGAATGAGTACAAAATCCGGAAGAAATGTATTAAAGAACAGAAGGGCAAAGGGTAGAAAGAGATTGTCAGCATAAGGCCGCAAATGTGGCCTTTTATTCCATTTAGGGTAATTAAATGATAATTATAAAAAAAAATGATGAGTACAAATCTGTATATAATTGCAATAATTCAATTTCAGACTATAATCTTGTACTATTTATAAAAAAGAATGATTATAACTATAACAGGTTTGGTTTTACGTCAGCAAAAAAAATAAAAAAGGCAATTTCAAGAAATATTATAAGAAGAAGACTAAAAGAAATAGTTAGATTAAATGAGTATGATTTAAAAGAAGGCTATGATATTATTTTAATGGCCAGAGTTAATGCTGTAGAATCTGATTACAAAAGTTTGGAAAAATCCTTTAAAAAACTTATAAAAAGAAAAAAGTTATTTAAGGGCAGACAAGTTGAGTAAGATACTAATTTTAATTATACGATTTTATCAAAAGTTTTCTTCAAGATCTGCAGTTAGAAATTGTAGATTTTACCCCACATGCTCGCAATATTTTGTTGAAGCACTACAAAAATATGGTTTTTTTAAAGGCTCATACTTAGGTATACGTAGGATATTAAGATGCCATCCTTTTAATCCGGGTGGATATGATCCTTTGAAATAGGAGGATACAAATGTTAAACTTTTTAGCAGTGCCAATGGGTAAGCTTGTTAAATTGATATATGATTTGGTTTCTGTATTGGATTCCAAGTATTTATCTGCTTATGCTATATCCATTATTATTTCTACAATTTTATTTAAATTAGCAGTACTACCTTTAACCTTAAAGCAAACGAAATCTACGAAAAAAATGCAAGAAATGAATCCTAAAATTCAGGAATTACAAGAAAAATACGGAAAAGATCCTCAAACCTTGCAAAGAAAACAAATGGAGTTATACAAAGAAGCAAACTACAGTCCTTTTTCCGGATGTCTGCCTCTTTTAATACAATTTCCTATATTGATTTCATTTTTCTATGTAATTAGAGAACCTGTTAAATATGTTTTTGAAGACCAATTAGTATTTGATACCATAAATAGGGCTTTTTTATGGATTAATGATTTAGGGTATGCAGAAAACTTTGTATTTGAAAATGGTCTTGTAAATGGTTTATCAATGGGCGGTATGTCCCTTCCTTTCTTAGGATATGCACTACCAATATTAGCTGCCATTTCTGGGACTACTACATTTTTGACTACAAAAATGACTGCCCAGCCATCATTAAATGAACAACAAGCTTCAACTCAGAAATCTATGAATATGATGATGCCTGTAATGATATTTATATTTTCTATACAATTTCCAGCAGGATTGGCATTATACTGGGTTATCTCAAATACTTTTCAGCTAATACAACAATATATTGTCTTAAATTCGTCCAAAAATCCGAAGGAGGAATTAAAATAGATGAAAAACGTAACGATAGAAAGAGCTACCGTTGAAGAAGCAATAGCTGCAGCATTAAAGGAACTCCATGCCGAAAAAGAGGAAGTTGAAATCGAAGTTATTCAGGAACCATCAAAAGGGTTTTTCGGTTTAGGTAGTAAGGAAGCAAAGGTAAAAGTTACAATTACCAATGGACCGGAAGAGAGAGCAAGTAAATTTCTCGATATTTTACTTCAAAAAATGAATATAGAAGCTACTTATGAAGTCAATTATTCAGACACTAATTTAAATGTAGACATAGTAAAAGTCGGTGAAGACGATAAGGGAATAATTATAGGTAAAAGAGGTAAAAATCTAGATGAAATTCAGTTTCTCTTAAATTTAATGGTAAATAAGGGAAGAGAAAATTACGTAAGAGTAATTTTTAATGTTGAAGATTACAGGGCCAAAAGAGAAGAAACATTAAAAAGATTAGCCTTTAAAATGGCAGATAAATGTAGATACTACAAACGTAAAGTGAGACTTGAGCCAATGAATCCTTATGAAAGAAGAATAATTCATTCAACTTTACAGGATCAAAAGGACATTATTACTTATTCAGAAGGTGAAGAACCTTACAGAAAGGTAGTTATAGACCAAAAATAACTAAAGAGGACATTCCTTCAACCCAGTAGAAACTAACACGATTGAAGGTGTGTCCTATATAACTTATAACCCCTATAAAGGGTTATTTTTATATATGAAGAATGAATAATACTTATAGACTGTTAAATTATTATGTACTTTTATATAGAATTATTGTAAAATATATATACTATTTGAGACCCTTTACTAGACGCAGGATAACATATTCGATTATCCCTGTGGAATAAAAAGTGAGAATTAGAAAGAAACGGTGGTTATATGTTTAGCGATACAATTGCTGCTCTTGCAACTTTCCCGGGCAATGCAGGAATTAATATTATAAGAATAAGCGGGACTAATGCATTAAATATTGCATTAGAAATTTTTGTTGACAAAAATAAAGAAGAAAAAACAGAATTGAAGCCAAGGTATCTTCATTATGGATACATTGTGGATAAAGACAACAAGGTAATAGATGAAGTTTTAATATCATACATGAAAACACCTAATACCTATACAAAGGAAGATATTATCGAAATTAACTGTCATGGCGGAATTATTTCGGCAAAAAAGATATTGGATACAATATTAACTTATGATTGCAGACCTGCGGAAAGAGGAGAGTTTACTAAGAGAGCGTTTTTGAACGGGAGAATAGATTTAACTCAAGCTGAAGCAGTAATTGATATAATAAATTCCAAGACTGATTCTAGTCATGAAATTTCTGTAAATCATCTGGAAGGTAGGCTTTCAAAACAGATAAATGCAGTAATAGATGAAATAATGGATCTTTTAGCAAATATCCAGGTAAATATTGATTTTCCTGAATATGATGAGGATGAAATAACTATAGAAAAAATAAAAAACCTCTGTGACAGTTTGTCAGAAGAACTAGATAAACTTATAAAAACTGCAGATACAGGGAAAATATTTAAAGAAGGTATAAAAACAGTTATACTTGGAAAACCAAATGTAGGTAAGTCTTCACTTATGAATTTTCTCTTGAATGAAAATCGTGCCATAGTTACAGAAATTCCGGGAACAACAAGGGATACCATAGAAGAGTACGTGAATATAAAGGGGCTACCTTTAAGGATAATCGATACTGCCGGTATAAGGGAAACTGATGATAAAGTTGAAAAAATAGGTGTAGAGAAAGCCTTGGAAAAAGTTTCAGAAGCAGATTTAGTAATGATGATTTTTGATTCGTCCAGAGAACTTGAAAAAGAGGATGAAAAAATCATAGATTATATTAAAAATAAGAGAGTTATATATATAAGAAATAAAACTGATTTAGAAAACAAACTAGATTTATCTTCTTATAAAGAAATAGAAAAGGGCCTTATTAATATATCCATTATTCAAAATCAGGGACTGGATGATATTATAGACAAATTAAATGTCTTGTTTTTTGAAGGGCATTTAGATGTAAGTAGTGAACTAATTATAAACAATGCAAGACATAAAAATTTATTAATAAAAGCAAAAAACTCCATAGATGAAGTTTTAATATCAATTGGAAACAATATGACTATTGACTTTATTGAAATAGATTTGAAGGAAGCAATGGAGCAATTAGGATTAATAGTTGGAAAATCTGTAAGTGATGATTTAATAGATAAAATATTTGATGAATTTTGCATAGGAAAGTAGTAGGAAGGAACAATATGGAAAACAAAGTAAGGGAATTTCTTGAAGAGACGATTGATGTTATAGTAATAGGTGCCGGTCATGCAGGATGCGAAGCAGCCTTAGCAACTGCAAGGCTTGGTTTAAAAACCGTTATGCTAACTTTAAGTCTTGATGCCATAGCAATGATGCCCTGCAATCCAAACATAGGTGGTACTGCAAAAGGTCACCTGGTGAGGGAAATAGATGCCCTCGGTGGAGAAATGGGTTTAAATATAGATAAATCTATGATACAATGTAAGATGTTGAATAGGTCAAAGGGACCTGCAGTACATTCATTAAGAGCCCAGGCCGATAAAACTAAGTATCATGTAGAAATGAAAAAAGTTATAGAAAACCAGGATAATTTACGAGTAATTCAAACAGAAGCAACAAAGATAAATTTAAATGATGATGGTTCTTTTAATGTATATACAAAACTTGGAGCATATTACAGGGCAAAAGCAGTAATAGTTACAACAGGTACTTATTTAAAGGGAAGAATTTATATTGGTGAATTAAATTATTCTTCAGGACCTGATGGCTTGGCCCCTGCTAATGAATTATCCGGGTCATTAATGGACTTGGGAATTGAATTGAGAAAATTTAAAACAGGTTCACCTGCAAGAATCCATAAGGATTCTATCAATTATGAAAAAATGTCAGAACAAACAGGTGATGACGAAATTATACCATTTTCATTTATGAATGATGAGATTAATATTGACCAAGTGCCTTGCTACATTACCTATACAACAGGTGATACCCATGAATTAATAAGGAATAATTTAGATAGGTCACCTATGTATTCCGGTGTTATTAAAAGTATAGGACCTAGATACTGCCCTTCCTTAGAAGATAAGGTTGTTAAGTTTGCAGACAAAGACAGACACCAGCTATTTGTTGAACCGGAAGGCAGGGATACAAAGGAAATGTATATTCAGGGTATGTCAACTTCACTCCCTTACGAGGTACAAATAAAAATGTACAGATCAATGATTGGGCTTGAAAATGCTGAAATAATGAGACCTGCCTATGCCATTGAATACGACTGTATCGACCCGACTCAATTAAAAAACAGCCTTGAATTAATAAGTATTAAGAATTTATTTTTTGCAGGCCAAGTAAATGGTTCTTCTGGTTATGAAGAAGCTGCTGCTCAAGGTTTGATGGCAGGAATAAATGTATATTTAAATTTAAATAATAAAGAACCTTTTATATTAGACCGGTCAGAGGCCTACATAGGTGTCTTGATTGATGATTTAGTTACTAAGGGGACTATGGAACCCTATAGGATGATGACTTCAAGAGCTGAATACAGGCTACTTTTAAGACAAGACAATGCAGATGAAAGACTTACAGATAAAGGATACCAAATAGGCCTTGTTACAGAAGAAAGATACAAAAGGTTTAAAGAAAAACAAGAAAAAATTCAAAATGAAATAAATAGATTAAAAAATCATAATTTAACACCTAAATCTGAAGTAAATGAAATCTTAGAAGAAATGGGAAGTGTTCCTTTAAAAATACCAACAAGTCTTCACGATTTATTTAAAAGACCTGAATTAAATTATGACAATACACTAGCCTTGGATGAAAATAGGCCTATACTTAAGAAAGAAACAAAGGATTATGTTGAAACTCTTATAAAGTACGAAGGTTACATCCAAAAGCAAATCAAGCAAGTTGAACAGTATAAAAAACTTGAGAACAAAAAGATACCTGCTAATATAAATTATGAAGATGTGGGAAGTCTGAGAATAGAAGCAAGACAAAAACTAAGTAGAATCAGGCCTGATTCCATAGGCCAAGCTTCAAGAATCTCAGGAGTTTCACCTTCGGATATAAATGTACTTTTAATTTATTTAATGACAAATAACCAGAAATAAAAGGCAAGAGTTCAGACCCAACAGGGTCTGTCATCCTGAGCGATAGCGGAGGATCTTATATCTCTAAATTCTGAGATTCCACACAGCGAATGACCTACCAACCATTTTTCAGAAAAAAGACTCTGAAAAATGGGGTTAGGGCATCTTTCACCTGTGGTTCAGAATGACACGCTGCTTCGCAGCTTACTCATGGCAATGACGCGGACTAAGAAATAAAAGGAGACTATCTTGATAAAAATCATGGAAGAGGGTTTTAATAAGCTTAATATACCCTATAACGAAGAAATCGAAAAAAAGTTTATATTGTACAAAGATCTGTTAAAAGAATGGAATCAAAAGATTAATATTACTTCCATAGAAGATGATGAGGAAATATACTTAAAGCACTTTATAGACAGCCTCCTTTTGTTGAATAAAGATAATTTAAATGAAAATAAATCAATAATTGATGTAGGTACAGGAGGGGGTTTCCCTGGACTTCCTCTTAAAATTGTTAACGACTCTTATAAAGTTACACTATTAGACAGTTTAAAAAAGAGAATTGATTTCTTATCTGAAGTGTCAAAGGCTTTAAAGATAAGTGGTGTAGAACTTATTCACGGCAGGGCTGAAGATTTCGGTCAAAATAAGGAATACAGAGAGAAATATGACATATGTGTTTCCAGAGCCGTAGCCCCCCTTAATATTTTAAGTGAGTATTGTATGCCTTTCGTAAAGGTAGGAGGTTACTTTGCGTCTTACAAATCCGACAATATTTCCCAGGAAATTTTAGATTCCGACAATGCAATTAAAAAACTTGGCGGAAAAATTAAAGAAATTAAAGAAATTAATCTTCCCAGTACCAATATCATCAGAAAAATTGTTATAATAGAGAAAATAGAAGCAACAAATAAGAAGTATCCGAGAAAAGCAGGAAGGCCCAGCAAGGATCCAATAAAATAAGGGGGAGATATGTTGAACGACACTATTGTACATATTGATGTTAACAAAATAATTCCAAATAAGCATCAACCAAGACAGATTTTCGATGAAAAATCACTTGAAGAATTAAGCCAGTCCATTGAATCATATGGTATTATTCAACCTATTACAGTGAGAAAAATCTATGATGATATTTATGAGATTATAGCAGGTGAACGGCGCTTAAAAGCAGTAAAAATGCTAAAGAAGGATACAATACCTGCAGTGGTTATCGATGTTAAGGAAGAAGATTCTGCTGCTATGTCTTTGATTGAAAATCTCCAAAGAGAAGACTTAGATTTTATAGAAGAAGCAATAGCATACCAAAGACTTATCCATGAATTTGGTATAAATCAAACTCAATTGGCAGGAAAACTAGGCAAATCTCAATCAGCTATTGCAAATAAATTGAGAATACTAAAGCTTCCTGATACTGTCAAAGAAAAATTAAGAGATGGAAATTTAACTGAGCGACACGGCAGAGCACTCTTAAAAATAGAAGATGAAGAAATTCTTCTAAACATTGTTGATAAAGTAATTAATAAGGAATTAAATGTAAGTGAAACTGAGAAACTTGTCAATTCAATAGCTGAAGATTTAAATGAAAAGAAAAAAAGGGACAGGCGTTATGTCAGGAATTTTATAAATTATAAAATATACATAAATACAATAAAAAATGCTTATGATGAAATAGTTAAAACAGGTATAGATGCTGAATTTGAACAGAATGAATCAGATGAATACATTGAAATAAAGGTGAAAATTCCGAAAAAAAGTGTGTAGAAGGTGATGAGATGGCTAAGGTAATAAGTATTTTCAATCAAAAAGGCGGTGTAGGGAAGACAACAACCAATGTAAATTTGTGTGCAGCATTGGCTTTGAAGGGGAAGAAGGTACTTAGTATAGATATTGACCCCCAAGGTAACTCAACTAGCGGTTTTGGTTTTGACAAAAATCAGTTAGAATACACAATTTACAATATATTGATTGAAGATTACGACATAAATAAAGTTATATTTGAGACAGAAATAGAAAACTTAGACATCATTCCCGCAAATATTCAATTGGCAGGAGCAGAAATAGAACTTACAAATACAAAATATCGTGAAAGAACATTAAGGGAAAAAGTAAACTTAATTGAGAAGAATTATGATTTTATTATTCTAGATTGTCCACCATCACTAGGGCTCTTGTCTTTAAATGCCCTTACTGCGTCTACTACGGTTTTGATACCCATACAGTGCGAATACTATTCCTTAGAAGGAGTAGGCCAGCTTATAGATACGGTTAAGCTTGTAAGACAAAATTTAAATCCAAAGCTTGAAATTGAAGGGGTTCTACTGAATATGTTTGATGGTAGAACTAATCTTTCAGTGCAAGTTGTGGAAGAAGTTAAGAAATATTTTAAGGACAAGGTATATAGAACTGTAATACCCAGAAGTGTGAGGCTTGCAGAGGCTCCAAGTTTTGGACAGCCTATAATGCTCTATGACGATAAGTCTAAAGGAAGCATTGCCTACACTAAGTTATCGGAAGAAATAATAAAAAACAATTAAGGAGGAGAATATGGCTACAAAGAGAAAGGCATTAGGAAAAGGCTTATCAGCTTTAATACCAGAAAACCTTGAAAAAGACGACTACGAAAGAATCCAAGAAATTAATATAGACCTTATTTCTCCAAATCCAAATCAGCCTCGTAAGATTTTTGAGCAGGATAAGTTAGATGAACTTACGGAATCTATAAAAAAATATGGTGTAATTCAGCCTATAATTTTAAGAAAAGAAGGGGAACTTTACACTATTATAGCAGGGGAAAGAAGATGGAGGGCCTGTAAAAATGCCAACATTAAAACTATTCCCAGTATAGTAAGAGATATTGAAAACAAAAATGTTTCTGAAATAGCGTTGATTGAGAATATTCAAAGAGAAGATTTAAATCCTATAGATGAAGCAAATGCCTATGAATTTATTATGGAAAGATACGGCATAACACAGGAAGACGTATCAAATATAGTGGGCAAATCAAGAGTATATGTAACTAATATCATTAGACTCAACAACTTAGATGATTATGTAAAAGATAAGATTGTAAAAAACCAAATTACAGCCGGCCATGGACGAGCTATTTTAAGCTTAGATAAAGAAAAACAAAAATCCTTGACGGATATAATAATAAGAGATTCTTTAAGTGTAAGAGATGTAGAAAAACTTGTACGTTCTACAAAGAAACCAAAACGTAAAACAAAGCCAGAAAAAGATAAATACATAGTACAGATAGAAGAAATGCTGACAGACAGATTCTCTTCAAAGGTAAATATAAAGTCTAATAAGAATAAAGGTAAAATAGAAATAGAATATACCAACAATGATGATTTAAATAGAATATTAGATTTATTAAAAATAGAAGATTAATCATTTTCATATGATTAATCTTCTATTTTTTGAAATGTTGAATATAATTTCTTGTAATCTTTAATAATATTAATTACAGTTCGTAAAGCCAAAAAAAGGTTATTAAAACTTAACATTAGTAAGTCTTTATTTACATCCCTATTCTTTTTCACTATTATCAACGATAGTGATTGACATATAATTATCAAGAATATATAATGAAGAAAAAATATTAAGGACAATGAGGAGGTTATTATTTTGACTAAGGTACTGGATATAAAGGCGAATGAAAAGCATTTTATTGAGCTGAAAGACTATATTGGTTCAATAAGGGGTCATCAAGGATCACTTATGCAAACGTTACACAGGGCTCAAGAAATTTTCGGATATTTGCCTATAGAAGTTCAAAAATTTATTTCTTCCGAATTAGATGTTCCTTTAGCTGAAGTTTATGGCGTAACGACATTTTACACACAATTTGCCATCGAACCTAAGGGGAAACATAAGATCGGAGTATGCCTTGGCACGGCATGTTATGTAAAAAGTGCCCAGCTGATTATGGACAAATTAACAAAAGAGTTGGAAATTAAAGTAGGTGAAACAACACCTGATAATTTGTTTACTCTTGAAGCTACAAGGTGTTTAGGTTGTTGTGGACTTGCTCCAGTAATAATGATAGATCAGGATGTTTACGGTAAATTGGAAGCGAAAAAAATACCTGATATATTGGCAAAATACAAGGATTAGGAGGGTATTATTATGAAATCTTTGGAAGAGTTAAAAAAGTTAAGAGATGAATCTATTAAAAATGTAGAAATGAGAAATACCCAAAAGGACGTGCGTGTTGTAGTTGGTATGGCTACTTGTGGTATATCTGCAGGAGCGAGACCTGTTCTTTCTGCTTTTGTTGAAGAAGTAGCAAAAAGAAATTTAAACAATGTTTCCGTTGTGCAAACAGGTTGTATAGGAATGTGTACTTTAGAGCCAATAGTAGAAATATCTAGTCCAGATAAGGAAAAGGTTACCTATATACATGTTGATCCTGAAAAAGTAAAAAGAATTGTATCTGAACATTTGGTTAATAACAGGGTTGTTTTTGAATATACAATCGGCTCAGACGAATAAGAGTAGAAAGTGGGGATGGTTATGAAAATTTTCAGATCACATGTTTTAGTTTGTGGAGGGACAGGTTGCTCTTCTTCTAAGTCTATGGAAATAAAGAATAGATTTGAAGAAAAAATAAAAGAAGTAAAACTAGACAATGAGGTTCAGGTCGTAGCAACAGGATGTTTCGGTCTTTGCGAAGAAGGACCTATTGTGATAATTTATCCTGAAGGTTCATTTTATGCCAGAATGACTCTTGACAGAGTTGATGAAATAGTAACGGAACACTTATTAAAGGGGAGAATCGTAAGAAAATATTTGTTTGATGAAAGTGCAAAAGACGAAAAATCAAAAGCTTTAGCTGAAGTAGAATTTTATAAAAAACAAAAAAGGGTTGCACTTCGTAATTGCGGTTTTATAAATCCTGAAAACATCCATGAATATATTGCAAGAGACGGATATTTTGCACTTGGAAAAGTCCTTACAGAAATGACTCCTGAAGAAGTTATTAGCTTAGTAAAGGATTCAGGCTTGAAAGGAAGAGGTGGTGCAGGTTTTTCAACTGGACTTAAATGGTCCTTTGCAGCACCAAACAAGGCAGACCAGAAATATGTAATATGTAATGCCGATGAAGGTGACCCTGGTGCCTTTATGGACAGAAGTGTTTTGGAGGGTGATCCTCATTCAGTATTGGAAGCTATGGCAATTGCAGGTTATTCAATAGGAGCTACAAAAGGATTTATCTACGTAAGGGCTGAATATCCTATAGCTGTTCATAGATTAAAAATTGCTATAGAGCAGGCTAAAGAATTAGGTCTTTTAGGAAAAAATATATTCAATACAAATTTTGATTTTGATATAGAAATAAGATTAGGGGCAGGAGCTTTTGTTTGTGGTGAGGAAACAGCCTTACTTCAATCTATAGAAGGCAAAAGAGGAATGTCAAGAAACAAACCTCCATTTCCGGCTAATAAAGGATTATGGGGTAAGCCTACTGTTATAAATAATGTTGAAACCTTGGCAAATATTCCACAAATAATACTTAAGGGTCCTGACTGGTTTAAAAGCTTTGGTACTGAACAATCACCGGGTACTAAAGTATTTGCCTTAGGTGGGAAAATTAATAATACAGGACTAGTTGAAGTGCCTATGGGTACAACTTTAAGAGAAGTAATTTATGATATAGGTGGTGGGTGCCCTGATGGCAAAGAATTTAAGGCAGTACAAACAGGAGGACCATCGGGAGGATGTTTAACTAAGGAACACTTAGATACCCCTATATCTTATGAGAGTCTTACTGCAGCAGGATCTATGATGGGGTCTGGTGGTATGATAGTAATGGATGTTGATAACTGTATGGTTGATATTGCAAGATTCTTCCTTGATTTTACTGTTGATGAATCCTGTGGTAAATGTACCCCATGTAGGGAAGGAACAAAGCGTATGTTGGAAATTTTAGATAGAATTGCTGAAGGAAAAGGCACTATGGAAGACCTTGATAAATTGGAGGTTCTAGCAGTAAATATTAAGGATACTTCACTTTGTGGCCTAGGACAGACTGCACCAAATCCTGTTTTATCAACACTACGATATTTCAGAGATGAATATGAAGCCCACGTTAATGAAAAAAGATGTCCTGCAGCTGTTTGTCAGTCCTTACTAAAATATATAATAACTATGGATTGTAAGGGTTGTACCAAGTGTGCAAGAATATGTCCTGTTGGAGCCATTGAGGGCAAAGTAAGGGAAATCCACGTAATTGACCAGACAAAATGTATTAAGTGCGGTGCTTGTATGGATGCTTGTACTTTCCACACAATTATTAAGAAGTAAGAAAGAGGTGCTAAATTGGATAAAGTAAATTTAACTATTAACGGAATCAATGTCACTGTACCGAAAGATTACACGGTACTTTTGGCAGCTAGAGAAGCAGGAATTGATATCCCAACCCTTTGCTTCTTAAAAGATATAAATGAAATTGCTGCATGCAGATTATGTATTGCAGAAGTGGATATAAAAGATGTTCCCATGCGAAATCTACCTGCTACTTGTGTACTCCAGGTTCAAGAGGGTATGAATGTAAGAACTAATACCAAGAGAGTAAGAGAAGCTGTTAGAATGAATTTAGAACTTATATTAGCAAACCATAACAGAGAATGTCTCACATGTTTAAGAAACGGAACCTGTGAGCTTCAGAAACTCTGCGATGAGCTTAATATTAGCGATATAGAATATCAAGGTGCAAAAAGAGAAGCAAAAATCGATAATTTATCACATTCTATTGTAAGAGATACAAGTAAGTGTATTTTATGCGGGAGATGTGTAAGTACCTGTAGAGATGTTCAAGGGATAGGTGTTTTGGATTTTACGAAAAGAGGTTTCAACACAGAAGTTGCTCCTGCCTTTGATTATAGTATGAAGGATGTTCCTTGTGTATATTGTGGCCAATGTATTCAAGCATGTCCTGTAGCAGCTCTAAAGGAAAGAACTTATATTGATCAAGTATGGGATGCAATAGATAATCCTGAAAAAATTGTTGTTGTTCAAACCGCTCCAGGTGTTAGAGCATCCTTAGGGGAGGAATTCGGATTTCCTGTTGGTACAGATGTTACGGGAAAAATGGTTGCAGCACTTAAAAGAATAGGTTTTGATAAAGTTTTTGATACAAACTTTTCAGCAGACTTAACGATTTTAGAGGAAGGTACAGAGCTTTTAAATAGAATCAAACACGGCGGAAAATTGCCAATGATTACTTCTTGTTCACCAGGCTGGATACGTTTTTGCGAAATAAATTATCCTGAGTTTTTAGAAAACTTATCTACCTGTAAATCACCCCAACAAATGTTTGGTGCTATAGTCAAGTCCTATTATGCTGAGAAAGAAGGAATTGACCCGAAAAAAATATTCTCCGTATCTGTAATGCCTTGTACATCAAAGAAAACCGAAGCAAACAGGCCGGAAATGGAAGTAGATGGACTTAGGGATGTTGATGTATCTTTGACTACAAGAGAATTAGGAGATATGATTAAACAAGCAAGAATTAATTTTATTAAATTACCTGATGAAGAAGCTGACAGTATATTAGGACAGTACTCTGGGGCAGGTGCAATATTTGGTGCTACGGGTGGAGTTATGGAAGCAGCCCTTAGAACAGTGGCTGACATTTTAACTGGTAAAGACTTAGATGAAATTGAATATCAAGGAGTAAGAGGGCTTGAAGGCCTTAAAGAAGCATCTGTAGTACTTCCTATCGACGGAAAGGATACTGAAGTAAAAATCGCAGTTACCCATGGTACGGCCAATGCTGCAAAAGTTCTAGAGTCCATTAAAAATGGAGAAAAGGATTATCATTTCATTGAAGTAATGGCATGTCCCGGTGGTTGTGTCCATGGGGGAGGTCAATCACACGTATCTGCAATTACAAGGCTTGAAGTCAACCCAAAATCAAAACGTGCTGATGCTTTATATGAACTTGATAAATCTTTACCTCTTAGGAAGTCTCATAAAAACCCTGAAGTTATAAAACTTTATGAAGAATATTTAAAAGAGCCTAATAGCCTTGTTTCCCATAAACTTCTCCATACACATTATTACAAAATATCTACCTATGAAGTTGCACAAGAGGAAGAATATAATAAACTAATGGAAAGATTAAAATAATTTATTTTTCTAGGATATTATGAATAGTAACTTTGATTCTCTGAATTTCAGAGAATCTTTTTTGTCCATATTTTATTTACGATATTAGTATGTTATAATAAGTCAAAGAAAGTTATGAAGGTGGTACTATGCTTATAAAAGATGGAAGAATAATAGATCCGGC
>CAZTML010000002.1:0-39882 GCA_964614935.1 uncultured Clostridia bacterium
CGTGCTTGTTTTTTGAATATGTTGAATGTATGTGATAATCTGCTTTTAATTTCATAAATGCTTCCTTACTTTATTTTTTTATTGTCATCCTGAGTGTAACGAAGGATCTCATATCTTTAAATTCTGAGTTTCTGAGATTCTTCACCTGCGGTTCAGAATGACACCCTGCTTCTCAGCTTATTCATAGCAATGACACTAACGTGATGGTTTGCTCTACAATTTAGTTCCTACTATTTTAATCTCAGGCTCTAGCTTTATGCCAAACTTGTCATATACAGTAGTTATTACTATTCGCATAAGCTCTAAAACATCTTCACAACATGCATTATCATAGCTTACGATAAAACCGCTGTGTTTATCCGAAACCATGGCCCCCTTGTGTTTTAGCCCTTTAAGTCCTGCGTCTTCAATTAACTTTGATGCATATCCCTCTGACGGTCTCTTAAATGTGCTACCACCACTAGGTAAATTTAATGGCTGCTTTGAAATTCTTTTTTCATCAAGTTCCTTTATTACTGCCATTATATCTTCCTCCTTGCCAGGAGTCAAATTTAGGTCTGCTTCAAGAACAATATATCCGCAATCAGATATTCTGGTCTTCCTGTATGAAAACTCCATTTCCTCATTTGAAAATTCATGAATGTTGCCGTCTTTATCCATGAATTTAACTCTTGTTATAACATCCTTCATTTCTCCGCCATAAGCACCTGCGTTGATAGGAATTGCCCCACCCAGACAACCGGGTATGCCACTGGCAAATTCAAATCCAGACAATCCTTCCCTGGCAAGATACTTGGCTAATGAAGTTAAAGGTACCCCTGCACCTACTGTAACCTTATTTCCATCTCTAGTTATTTTATTAAATTTATCCCCTATTTTTATGATTAATCCTTTGTATCCTTCATCTGAAACCAAAAGATTAGTTCCATTTCCAATAATGAAATAATCTATTTCATATTTTTTTGCTAATTTTAATACTTCTTTTAAGTCTTCTGTATTTTCAGGAACTACATAAATGCTTGCAGGTCCTCCTATCTTAAAATAAGTGTGGTTTTTTAACAATTCATCTTTTTCTACTGTTCCCTTAAAATTTAATTCCAATTCTTTTAGTATACTATTTATTTTTAATTGATAATCCATTACTTCACCCTTTCTCTATCAATTATATTTTATCATTTAATTGATATTTTTTAAAGATATATTTTTATTATATGCAAGAAAGATGCCCTTTATGGTCTAACCCAATTTCTTCGACTTTTTTATTTACCTTTGACAGACATTGTTTACAATGTTAGTATAATTATGTAGAAAATAAAATTCAAAATACAATAAAAAAGGAGCCAATATGAAGAATAAGGTATTGAAATTTATCGACGAAATAACGCCCGAACTTAATGAAATGAGCCTTGAAATTTACAAAAATCCTGAGCTTGGATACCAAGAGTTCAAAGCATGTAAAATACATACGGATTTACTGAAAAAATATGGATTTGATGTTGAAGAAAATTTTTCTGGTGTTGAAACAGGTTTTAAAGCTGTTTATAAAGGAAAAAAAGAAGGTCTTACTGTTGCTTATATGGCTGAGTATGATGCATTACCGGGAATCGGTCACGGTTGTGGACATAATTTACTGGGAACTGTAAGTACAGGGGCAGGAATTGTTTTAAAAGAAATAATCGATGAAATTGGTGGAACAGTAATTGTATTTGGTACACCTGCAGAAGAAACAAGCGGTGCTAAGGTTACTTTTGTTGAAAACAATGAGTTTGATGGTGTTGATATTGCTTTGATGGCACATCCGGGCTCTTCATATACTAAAAGTGGGGCTTCCCTTGCCTTAGAACCTATTGAATTTGAATTTTTCGGAAAAACATCTCACGCTGCAGCTGCCCCTGAAAAGGGAATAAATGCTCTAGATGGCGCTATTCAAACATTTAACAGCGTAAATGCCTTGAGAGAACATATGAGAAGCGATTCAAGAGTACATGGTGTTATAATTGAAGGGGGAAAAGCAGCTAATATTGTTCCAGACTATGCAAAGGTTCAATACTATGTGCGTTCTACAACTAAGACCTACAATACAGAACTTTTAGAAAAAGTAAAAAACTGTGCTAGAGGAGCCGCCTTAGCAACAGGTACAGAATTAAAAATAACTAAGTTTGAATTTAACTACGATAACATGGTTACTAACGAGACCCTTTCAAAAGTATTCAATGATACTATTTACGAGATTGCAGGTGTTGTAATGAATGAACCTTCAAAAAGTACAGGTTCAATAGACGCAGGACAAGTAAGTCAAGTATGTCCTACAATACATCCTTACTTTGATGTGACTAATGATCCGACAATTGCCGGTCATACAAGAGAATTAGCAGATGCAACTCTAAAAGATTACGCAAAGGAACAAATGAAAAATACAATAGCAGCGCTAGTACTTACAGCTGCAAAGGTTATTCAAGATCCAAAATTATATCAAGAAATTAAACATGAGTTTGATAATACTGAGAAATAAATGAGATCCTTCGCTTACGCTCAGGATGACAAAAAGGGACTAATGTCCCTTTTTCATTGTTCCTGTTTCTATAAATCTTTGGTGCCATGATAATCCTTCATTTAATAAATGTGGTGAATGGCTGTTATTTGTTGCTTCTTTTGCTCTATTGAAATAATCCCAAAGCATTTCTTTATAGTCCTCATGTGCACAATTTTCAATGATTTTTTCTGCTCTTTCTTTTGGAGATAAGCCCCTTAAATCTGCCACTCCCTTTTCCGTAACTATTACCATAACGTCATGTTCTGTGTGGTCCACATGGGATACCATGGGTACAATTGATGAAATTTTTCCATCCTTTGCAGTAGAAGCTGTAGTGAAGATTGAAATATATGCATTTCTTGTAAAATCACCAGATCCTCCTATACCATTCATCATTTTACTTCCCATTATATGAGTTGAATTTACATGGCCATAAATATCCACTTCTATTGCAGTATTCATGGAAATTACTCCAAGCTTTCTTATTACTTCCGGATTGTTGCTTATCTCTTCAGGTCTTAAAATTATATGGTTTTTGTACTTTGCAAAATTTTCTTTAAATTCTATTATTCTTTCAGGTGAAATCGTTAGTGAAGTTGCAGATGCTGTTCTGATTTTACCGCAATCCATTAAGTCTACAACTGAATCTTGCAAAACTTCTGAGTATACATCTAAATTTGTAAACTTGGAATTACATAGTCCCCCTAAAACTGCATTTGCCACGCTTCCTACACCTGATTGAAGAGGTAGTAAGTTTTCCGGTAGCCTCCCCATTTCAACTTCAGATTCCAAAAACCTAATTAAATTTTCAGCCATTTTCCTTGATATATCATCAATTGGAGCGACTTTATTCGTTTTGTCAGTTATATCAGTAATTACAATGGCTGCTATTTTTTCTATATTGCAAGGAATATATGGTGTTCCAATTCTATCTGAAGTTTTATTTATATTAATAGCTTGCCTGTTGGGAGGGTCAAGAGGTGAGTATATATCATGAACTCCTTCTAATTCCAAAGGTTGGCTTGTATTTATTTCAACTATAATTTTTTTTGCACAATCAACGAAGGTATTTGAATTTCCTACAGAAGTTGATGGAATTATACCCCCTTCTTCTGTTATTGCAACGGCTTCAATTATAGCCACATCCATTGTTCCTAAAAAACCATACTTTAAATATTGTGCTGAATGACTAAGGTGCATGTCATTATATTTTACACTATCATTATTAATGGCATTTCTTAATGTAGAATTTGTTTGGTATGGGTATCTTCTTCTTATAATCCCTTTCTCCGCTAACAAGCCGTCAAGCTCAGGCCCTACTGAAGCACCGGTCATTAAGTCTATTTGAATTTTTTCTCCTTGGTCAACCCTTTTTGCCAATGCAGTGGGTACAGCCTTAGGGTAGCCTGCTGGAGTAAAGCCCGATACTCCCACAAAGTCTCCGTTATTAATTAATTTTGCTGCTTCCTCGGCAGTCATTATTTTATCTTTTAGTTTTTCACATCTAATTCTTTCCAAATTTACCTCCTTAATTGGACATTTTATCTTTATACTATTATAACAAAAGCTCCTCAAAATGAGGAGCTTTATTATTCGAGAAATGGGGTTAGGGCTTCTTAATATGGTCCGTAGTTGATTATAACTGCTATTATCATGAATATACAGCCAAGTAGTGTCCATAAAAGCATTAATGGCCCTACAAATTTAAACCAATCTTCGTATTTAATCTTTGCAATTGATAAGTTCGCCATCAAAACTCCTGATGTAGGAATTAATGAGTTTGTTATTCCGTCACCAAACTGGTATGCGAGAACTGCTGTCTGTCTTGTAACCCCTATAACATCCGCCAATGGTGCCATAATAGGCATTGTAGTAGCTGCAAGTCCTGACCCTGAAGGAATTATGAAGTTCAAGAATGATTGAACTAAGAGCATTCCTATGGCACTTATAGCTTTTGGCAATTGTGAAATTGCTCCTGCCAAACCATATACAATTGTATCAATTATTACAGCTCCTTCCATAATAACCAATAATCCTCTTGCCAAACCAACAACTAATGCTCCTGTAGCCATGTCTTTAGCACCAGCGATAAAGTGTTTTGCTATATCATCTAACTTCATACCTGCAGCAAGACCTGAGAATATACCTATTGCAAGGAATATAGCAGCAATTTCAGTAATGTACCATCCATATTGAAACACTCCAAAGACTAAGACAACCATACCAACTAAGAAGATTAAAAGCACAAAAATATCTCTTTGTGTCATCTTTCTTACGTTGGTTAAATCAATTGCCATATCCTTTTCTGTCATCTCAAGCTCATACACATAAGAGTTTTTTACATCAGCTTTAACCTTGTTTGCATATCTGTTAATATAAAAGATAACTAATGCTAAGGTACAAACCCAAATAACAAGTCTTAGGACCATGCCTGAGAACATAGGTTCAATCCCAGCAATCCCTTGAGCAACTCCAACTGTAAAAGGATTCATGAAACCTGATGTAAATCCTGCTGCAGCTCCAAGAGCAACTATTGCCATTCCTGTAATTGCATCATAGCCTAAAGCTCTTGCCAAAGCAATTCCAATTGGGACGAATACAATTGCCTCCTCTGCCATTCCTATAGTAGCTCCTCCAAGTGAGAATATAAATACTATTATAGGAATCATAAGTTTTTCTTTACCTTTGAGGCTTAATGCAACCTTGCTTATTCCAGCTTCTACAGCTCCTGTTTGATTAACAATATTAAAAGCGCCTCCAACTATAAAGATAAAAAATACAATGCTTTGTGCTGCAGATAGACCTTTAGGAAATGCTTTTAGAATATCAAAGGGTTTTGCTGGATTTTTATCCACGTATGTAAATGAATCCGGGTCAACAACCATTCTTTTCCCTGTTTCCGTTTCAATTTCCATTTTTTCATATTGGCCTGCAGGAATAACATAAGTTAATAGTGCCATAATGATAATTAGTGCAAATAATAGTACATAGGTGTGTGGAACTTTAAATTTTTTCTTTTTCCTCTCCATAATTCCTCCTAAATTTTTATAATTTAAAAGCCTATGCTACAACCCATTAAGTTTTATGGGTTGTAGCATAGGCTTTTATATTAGCATATCTCATTTCTCTGTGCAAGCGTTTTATTGCCCTAGTTTATAAGCTCTTTGACACTCATTAAATATCTTTTATTCTAATTTCAGTTTCTGGCTTTTACGCTTGACCCCTCTTGTAAAATTTACCAGATGTATTGTTTACAGTTTTGCCTTCTTCTATTGCAAGCTTGCCATCTATTATTACATAGTCGATTCCTTCAGGTCTTAACTGTGGTTCTTGGAATGTTGCTTTATCAATAATGGTGTCATAGTTAAAGATTGTAATATCAGCATCATAACCAACCTTTAAGAGTCCCTTATTTTTAAGTTTCAATCTCCTTGCCGGCATATATGTCATCTTGTATATAGCATCAAAGAATTCCATAACTTTTTCATCCCTAACGTATTTACCTATTACTCTTGGGAATGTCCCTGCTCCTCTTGGGTGGCCTGAATGATTTCTATATATACCATCGCTTGCTACCATTACAAGTGGATGATTTAAAGCCTCGATAATCTCTTCCTCGTTCATAACATATGCTACTGCTAACATTTTAGGATATTCTTTTCGTGCTTTTTCGAATAGTTCTTTGTCGCAGTACATGCCCTTGAAAGGTTCTTCCGTAAGCATTATTGCACTGTAATCTTTGTTCCACGTTTCTAGACACCCGTCATCAAATACCGCAGACCCGATAAAGGTGCTAAATGCATCATAAGGATAAGCATCTACCATTATATCTAATCCATCATCACGTATTTCTTGAATAAGGTCTAGAGCTTCAGTCATGTTTCCAAAGGCAGAACAGCTTGATAAATGAGAGATTTGGAATGGAATTTGTGTTTCTCTTCCTATGTAGGCCATTTCATTTATGGAATCAAGGGCATGGATTGCATCTTTTCTATAGTGAGCTGCAAGAAGCAAGTCATCTCTTCCTTGAATTTCCTTAGTGATTTTAATAGCCTCCTCTGTATCGATTCCAGGACAGTACTCTAATCCGTAAGATACACCAATAGCTCCGAAATCAATAGATTCAGCAATAATTTTCTGCATTTTTTCTATTTGTTCTTTAGACGATTTTTTGTATATGTCAGTGTTTCCAACTTCAACTCTTAAAAAATTATGGCCTATGTAGGTCAGATAATTTACAGGATTTCCTTTTTCATTTATAAAATCAAAAAGTTCCTTAATTGCCTGTCTATTGTTACCGCAATTTCCTACAGCACAAGTAGTCACACCCATATTAAGCATGGTATCGGATATGTCATACTCTTTCTTCAGTGTTAAGGAAAAATCTTCTTCATGCATGTGAATATCAATAAATCCCGGAGAAATGTGTTTTCCCTTTGCATCAATTACATGTTTGGCCTCAGCAGGAACTGAGCCTATATCTGTTATTTTACCGTCCTTGATGCCTAAATCACCTTCAATAATCCTTTTGTTCTCAATATCAATTATTTTTCCATTTACAATTTTAATATCTAACATAGGTCCCCTTTCTTATTTGCAAAATTCTTCTGCTATGGAAGTATATATTTCAACATAATTTACTAAGTCCACTAGAGGGATTTTTTCATCTTTAGCATGTGAATACTTTAAGTCTCCAGGCCCCGTTACAACAGTTGGGATTTTCCCATAGGTTGAAAGAACACCTGCATCAGTCCACCCTCTTCTTTTTTCAATAGTAGGTTCTTTTTTATTGAAATCTTTTAAAACACTGTAGACTGTTTTTGCTATTTGGGAATCAGGCTGGGCTATTAATGGAGCATGGTCATATTCATCCATTAAATTTGAATCCATTCTGATTATTTCAGCCTTAAAGTGTGGGTCTTCAGAAGCTAACTCGTCTATTATATCCTGATATTCTTTAATTACACTTTCAACATTTTCTTCAGGTAAGTACCTACGGTCTATTTGTATTACGCAGGAGTCTGCTACAGAACTTGGTTGTGTACCACCTTTTATGAGACCGAAGTTCATTACCGAAGGACCCATCCATTCATTTTGCCTTTCTTTAAGTTTGGGCATGAGGTCTTCTTCAATTTTTGTAATTAGTTTTGCAGCCTTGGAAATGGCGTTAATTCCTAATTCCGGAATTCCTCCGTGTGCAATTTTTCCTTCAATTCTTATTTCAAGCCATTCTAAACCTCTGTGACCT
The DNA here is from genome assembly GCA_964614935.1 of uncultured Clostridia bacterium. Classification (GTDB taxonomy): domain Bacteria; phylum Bacillota; class Clostridia; order Tissierellales; family Sedimentibacteraceae; genus Sedimentibacter. The sequence goes on from CAZTML010000002.1 coordinate 7,782, forward strand.
AGTGCATATCCATAGTTTGAAGGTTCTCCAACAATGGCTCCATCAGCCCTTATTCCGCTTTTTACAACATATTCTGTTCCATCACTTTTTTCTTCCTCTCCAACTGCTGCAGCTAAAATAATGTCTCCGCCTAATACTATACCCTTATTTTTAATATTAATCATGGCTCTAATCATACATGCCACAGCACCCTTCATGTCATTAGAACCTCTCCCTAAGACATAACCATCTTTGATTTCTGCACTAAAGGGTTCTATTGTCATTTCATATGGAGGCACAGTATCTGTGTGGCCGCTAAAAATTAGATTCTTGCCCGTGCCATTTCCCCTAAGTCTTGCTATTACATTTCGCCTTAGTCCTTCTACTTTTTGAAATTCAACTTCTAAGCCGTGTCCTTTGCAATAGTCGTATATAAATTCTGCTACATCTGATTCCCTATTTTCAACATATTTGTGACTGGGAATTTTAATAAGTTCCTGTGTAAGTTTTACTACTTCTTGTGTTTGTAAATTATTATCCATAAAACCTCCCTAACTTACTTTTCTTCTTTATTAACTTTACCCTACTGACATAGCATAGTGACATGGAAAATGTTTCCTGCTATATCGTTTTCATGAAATTTTAAATCTCATGTCATAGGTATTTTATTATAATACCACAAATTAATTAATTTTTAAACATTATTTTCGCATAAAAAAACTTGCCGGTTTTCTGGCAAGTTTTTCAAATTCATTAATATGGTTTTGTGTATATTTGGAAATGTGATTGCGGGTGATCGCATACTGGGCACTTCTTTAGAGCTTCAGCACCAACATGGATATGACCGCAGTTATCACACTGCCATACAACTTCACCTTCTCTTTTAAATACTTTGTCTGTTTCAATATTATTTAAAAGAGCTAAGTATCTTTCTTCGTGATGTTTTTCAATTGCTGCTACACCTTCAAATAAGTAGGCAATTTTATCAAAGCCTTCTTCTTTTGCTACTTTTGCAAATTCTGCATACATTTCTGTCCACTCGTAGTTTTCACCATCAGCCGCATCCTGTAAGTTAACTGTTGTGTGAGCTATTCCGTCATGAAGCAACTTGAACCAAATTTTCGCATGCTCTCTTTCATTTCTAGCTGTCTCTTCAAAGTATTTGCTGATTTGCACATAACCATCTTTTTTAGCTTGGTTCTGGTAATAAGTATACTTAACATGAGCTTGTGATTCGCCTGCAAATGCAGTCATTAAGTTTTGTTCTGTTCTACTTCCTTTTAATTCCATATTACACCTCTTATAATAAATTTATCGCTAAGCATTGTGCTTGGATATAGCTTTACCTTTAGTATAATACATTTCCTTAATTTATTCAACAAGCGAATGTAAAAAACTCACAAAATAGTAAGTTAATTTCATTCACTTACTATGGTATACATCTCTTTATATGAGTCTTTTACTACATGTTCCAATATTTTTTCAACTTTAATCTTCATTGGTTTAGATCCAAAAATAATTTCTATTTCATCCCCGACTTCTACTTCTGTGCCGGGCTTAGCAGTTTTCCCATTAACTAGGACTCTGCCCTGGTCACATGCTTCCTTGGCAATTGTTCTTCGTTTAATTACACGGGCATTTTTCAAAAATTTATCTATTCTCATTTTATACCTCATTCCTCTTACCCATAGGTTATCCATTTAATAGAGGTGTGTCCCCATACCCATATTAAATGGAGTTAGGGAATCTCGCAGTCAAAAATGGGGTTAGGGCATCTCGCAGTCTCATTCACCAAATTATTCGCTCCTTTCGTCGCATAATTTGGGAATTCCTTGCGAATGACCTACCAACCATTTTTCTGAAAAAACACTCAAAAAAATGGGGTTAGGGCATCTTTATTCTGATATATTTTTCAGTTTTTCAGCTTGGTCGTTTATCACGAGGGCCTCAAGCATTTCAGCTATGTCTCCATCTATAAATGCATCAAGCTTATATAGGGTCAGATTTATCCTATGGTCACTCACCCTTCCTTGTGGGAAGTTATAGGTTCTAATTCTTTCACTTCTGTCTCCGGAACCTACCTGGCTTTTTCTTGCTTGAGCCTGTTCATCGGTTTGGTCTTGAAGATATTTGTCATAAAGTTTAGCCTTTAAAATTTTAAATGCCTTATCTTTATTCTTAAGCTGAGATTTTTCGTCCTGACATGATATAACAATACCTGTAGGAAGATGGGTAAGTCTTACTGCTGAGTCAGTAGTGTTAACACTTTGCCCTCCATTTCCTGAAGAACGGAAAACATCCACCTTTACATCATTAGGATTTACATCTATATCAATATCATCTACTTCCGGCAAGACTGCCACAGTTGCAGATGATGTGTGAATTCTTCCGCTAGATTCTGTATCGGGAACCCTTTGAACTCTATGAACACCGCTTTCATACTTAAGCTTTGAATATGCACCTTTACCTTTAATGGAGAAAATTACTTCCTTGTAACCCCCTACACCTTGTTCATTTACTGACATAAGCTCTGTTTTCCAGCCTTTTCTTTCGGCATATCTCAAGTACATACGGAGTAAATCTCCTGCAAATAATCCTGCTTCGTCACCGCCTACTCCCGCTCTTATTTCTACTATTACATCTTTATCATCATTTGGGTCTGTCGGGAGAAGGAGAATTTTTATTTCATTTTCAAGTTCTTCTTCTTGAGCAGTCAATTCCTTTATTTCTTCTTTTACCATTTCCTTAAAATCATCGTCTAATTTTTCTTGCATCATTTCCTTTGATTCTTCAAGTTGGTTTCTTACTTCCATGTACTCATTGTACTTAAGTACAACAGGTTCAAGCTGAGCCTGTTCTTTCATAAGTTTTTGTAACCTTTGTGAATCACTTAATATATCTGGATCAGACAAAAGTTCACTATATTCTATATATTTATCTTTTAATGCTTCTAATTTTAATAACATTTTATACCTCTCTAAATTTAATATGTTTGATTAGTCATCCGAGAAGAGACAAAGCATCTCATCTTTTAAAGACATAAGATTTTTCGGGCTCTCTCCTCAGAACAACACGGTTTTTGTGACTCTACTACCTGCTATAAAGTTTAGTTAAGTATACAACGCTATGTCATACCAACGACAACCCTGTCATTGCCTGAAAGATCTTTGTCTGTTTCTATTGTTTTAAATAATCCTGATTTCATGAATATATCCTCTACTGCTTCTTTTTGCATATTTCCTATTTCCACAGATAAAACTCCTTCATTTTCGTGGATTTTACTAAATACTTCCACTATTCTCCTGTAATAATTCAAACCGTCTATCCCCCCATCTAGGGCAAGTCGTGGCTCATAAAGAGAAACTTCTGTTTGTAGGTTTCCAATTGTATCTCTTTCAATATATGGGGGATTTGACACCACAATATGATATTTTTCATTAGCAAAAATATCTTCAAAAATATTTCCTTTAAGAACATTTATATTATTAAGCTTGTGCTTTTTTATATTTATATTTGTCGTCTCAATTGCAATATCACTTATATCAAGACATGTAACCTGAGAATTTTTTAGATAGTATGCCAAGCTTATAGCAATGGCCCCACTACCTGTTCCTATATCAAGTATTTTAATTTCTTGATTATTATATTTATTATTGGCAATTTTTATCACTTTTTCAACCAATATTTCAGTGTCAGGTCTTGGAATTAGCACGCCTTCCCGGACGAAAAAATCAAGTCCCATAAACTCTTGATTTTTGGTTATATATTGTAAAGGATAACCTTCGTTTCGCTTTTTAGCTAATCTATAAAAGTCTTCCATTACATCTTCACTGATTTCTGTTTTTTTGTTAATATGCAGATAAATCCTATCCTCCTGAAGAAGATAAGACAATAACAGCTCAGCATCAAGCTTGGGAGAGTTATACTCCCTTTGCTTAATTATTTCAATGCCATCTTTCAACAATTTTTCAATTGTTACCATTTATCATCTTCTCCATCTTGAGGTATTACTCTTTCCATTGCTGCTATTGCAACTTCAATCATTGAATCATCCGGTTCCTTAGTTGTAATCTTCTGTATTAAAAATCCAGGATAAGTGATTATTTTTGTAAATATATTTTCACTTGAGCACCTACCCACATACCTGTTTAATTCATACGAAAACCCTGCTATAATAGGTAGCATTGCAAGTCTTATTACAAGCCTCATAAAAGGATTAGGCCAACCGAAAAATGAAAACACTATAATGCTTATAAGCATTACATTAATCATAAAACTTGTTCCACAACGTGGATGAAGTGTTGAGTATTTGCGAACATTTTCAACTGTTAGCTCTTCTCCGTGTTCATAACAATATATTGTTTTATGTTCAGCACCGTGATACATAAAGACCCTTTTAATATCATCAAGTTTAGATACTGAATATACATAGCCTACAAACAAGAACACCCTTATTACACCTTCGACTAAATTAAGAAGGAGCGATGAAGAGATTATATTTTTTAATATATTAGTGAGAAGGGTTGGTCCTAAAATAAATATACCTACCGAGAAAATTAAAGCAATTACTACTGAAGCATAAATTATTGCAGTGTCTGCCTTATCCTTGAAAACTTTCTTTAAGAATTTATCAAAGGCATCTTCTTCAATTTCATCTCCATAAAATTCTGCAGAATACATTAATTCTTTAACACCGCCAACTAGTGCTTCTATAAGTACAAAAGATCCTCTTATTATTGGCAGTTTAAAAAACTTACTTTTAAATATAGGATTTATAGTGGTTTCTTTTATAGCTATTTCCCCGTCAGGCTTTCTAACTGCTGTAGCTGTTTTAGAAGGACCCTTCATCATGATTCCTTCAATAAGCGCCTGACCACCTATACTTGTTTTTTTTACCTCATTTAAAACTTTATCACTCATTAGTGTCTCCCTTTGGCAATACGAACATTTTAGGATTATTTCCCGAGAAATGTCGAAAAATGCTGTATTGATTATTGTATCGTATATAATTGTAATCCGTCATTATATATTTATCTTACATACATTGTAAAAATTATTATCCTGACTATCTTATATGAAATATATATTCATATAAGAGTGACGTGTATATCCATATTATTATACACTACAAAGCTTAATCTTTTCTGAGTCTCATTCACCAATTTATTTAGCTTACTTCTAGTATTTCATACTTAACCTGTCCGCCAGGAGAATTTACCGTGACTAAGGCACCCTTTTTCTTTCCCATGAGTTCACTTCCAAGGGGGGATAAATTTGATATTTTATCATTAATTGGGTCTGCTTCTGTTTGGCCCACTATATTGTAGACTAATATTTCATCAAACTCCAAATCCTTTACTTTTACCTTGCTTCCAATTTGCACTGTATCTTTGTTTGTTTTATCGTGTTTAACAATTCTCACAGATTTAAGCATATGTTCAAGAACAATTATTCTTGATTCATTTTTATTCTGTTCATCCTTAGAAGCATGGTATTCGGCGTTTTCACTTAAATCGCCTTCCTCCAGGGCTCCCTTGATTCTCTCGGAAATTTCATATCTTAATTTTGTTTTTCTATCTTCTAATTCCTTCAAAAGCTCATTGTAGCCTTCTTCTGTTGCTAAAATTTCTTTATTATCCATTCTTCACCTATTCCGGGGATCCGTGTTTCCCCCCTTTTTTTAATTTGTACACTCCCAACGTCCATTCATGGTATTATACATTTAAAGTTTTATTTCTTCAAGAAGAATTTTTATGAGTAATACCGATTCCAGTACAATTAGTTACAGTATAACGATAAAAATCCCGCTTTGCGGGATTTTTATCTAAATTGGGGACATTCCTAATACCCTCGGAGACTATCCCAAGTACGGGGACATTCCTCTGCCCCGCAGAGACATTCCTGTTAGAAAGAGGTGTGTCCCCCTTCCTTAAATAGAGGTGTGTCCCCATAGCTTATACTTTAAGGTCTTCTTTTACTTCTTTAAAAGCTTTTAATGCAAAATCTAAGTCTTCTTTTGAATGGGCTGCAGATATTTGAGTTCTTATTCTTGCTTTTCCCTTTGGTACTACCGGGAAGTAAAATCCAATTACATAAACACCTTTTTCCAAGAGCTTTTCAGCCATTTTCTGGGACAAAACTGCATCTCCAAGCATAATTGGAACTATAGGGTGTTCCCCATCTACAATATTTAGACCGATTTTTTTAATTTCCTGTCTGAAATATCTTGTATTTTCATCTAATTTATCTTTATACTTTGTGCTTTCAGTTAGCATTTCAAGAACTTTTAGTGATGCACCTGCGATTGCCGGCGCTAATGTATTTGAGAACAAATATGGTCTTGAACGCTGTCTCAACAAATCTATTATTTCTTTTCTACCGCTTGTATATCCGCCACTGGCACCACCAAGTGCTTTTCCTAGTGTGCCGGTAATAATATCTACCCTGTCTATTACATTTCTGTATTCGTGGGTTCCTCTTCCCGTCTTCCCAACAAATCCTACTGCATGGCTATCATCGACCATAACAAGAGCGTTGTATTTATCAGCTAAGTCGCATACTCCCTCTAGGTTTGCAATGGTTCCATCCATTGAAAATACACCATCTGTTGCAATTATTTTAATATTAGCACCATCTGCATCAGCTTGCATTAGCTGTTCTTCTAAAGATTCCATATCATTATTGTTGTATTTGTATCTTTTTGCCTTTGATAATCTTACACCATCTATGATACTTGCATGGTTCAGTTCGTCACTTATTATTGCATCATTTTCTGTGGTAATTGTTTCAAACAAGCCACCATTTGCATCAAAACATGATGAATACAAAATAGTATCTTCTGTTTTAAGAAATTCACTCAATTTTTCTTCAAGCTCTTTATGAATTTCTTGAGTACCGCATATGAATCTTACAGAAGAAAGACCATATCCCCATTTGTCATAGGCATTCTTTGCAGCTTCGATTACTTCCTTGTTGTCTGCCAATCCTAAATAATTATTGGCACACATGTTTAATACACCATCTACTTTCGTAGTGCTGATAATGCTACTTTGGGGTGTGGTTATGATTCGTTCATCTTTCCAAAGTCCACTTTCCTTAATCCCGTCTAAAATTTCCGAATAATACTTCCTTGCTTTAAACACGTTTATTCCCTCCCTTAATAAAATCTGTGTAAATAATTTGATAACATTTTCTTAACTAAATATTAGCTTAATTATGTTTTCAAGTCAATAGGCATTTTAGCATTTTGTGCCTACTTTAAACACAATTTATCGAACGAAATGTCATCCTGACACGGGCTTCGCCCTTTACCCTTTATTAGTAACAATGAAAACTATTTGTGAATAACTACATTATCCTTTTCAAGTTAAAGTCCATATAATCACTAGATACACAGTGAACCATTATATCTTCTATTAAACCTTCTTTGGCAATTTTATGGCCTTCTCGGCCATGTAGGTGGCCGTAAATACATGTGTCTACTTTGAAGTCCTTCATTAATGAAAAGAACTCATTGGGAAGTCCATCGCTGCTAAAGGGCGGGTAATGAAGCATTACAACTATTCTACCCTTGTCCTGTTTTGCTGATTCTAAGGAGATTTTTAGCCTGTTTAATTCCCTTAAAAATATTTTCTTATTATTTACTTCATCTGAATACTCTTCCATTGTATCCCAGCCCCTAGTCCCGCATACAACAAAATCATCAAACTTATAGCTGTTGTTTTTTAAAAACTTAATTGTTTTTAAACCTAAGCTATCAAGTTTTGATGCAGTTGACCACCAATAATCATGGTTTCCCTTGCCTATGATTTTTATGCCCGGCAAATTTTCTATCCGCAATAAATCGTCCAAGGCTTCATCTAGCTTCAAAGCCCAGGATACATCGCCGGGAATCAGCACTAAATCACCTTGTTTTACAGTGCTTTTCCAGTTTTCAATTATCTTTTCCTCATGATTTTCCCAATTATCGCCAAATACATCCATAGGCTTTTCTTTTTTAAAGTCGAAATGTAAATCGGCTATAGCAAAAATTTTCATAATTTTCCTTAAATTCATAACTTAATATAATTAAATTTAATATTCATCGCTTTAGATAATTCTGCCTCTCGTTCTTGGCAAGTAAAAAGAATTACCTGTCTTCTTTCACTTTCTCTTGACAACATTTCTAAAGATTTCCTAAGTCTAGTTGAATCATATTGAACAAAGCTGTCATCTAGAATCAGAGGAATATTTTTATTACCACTTAGAATATTGCTTAAAGATATTCTAAGGGAAAGATAGAGCTGGTCTAAGGTACCTCCGCTTAAGTTGTCAAGCTCAATTTTTCTATCCCCTTCTTCCTCAGACATAACTCTTATGTTCATATTTTCATCAATGTCAACAGTATGGTACTTACCTTCAGTTAAATATGCAAAATTATCGCTTATTGATTTACGAAGGAGGGGCATGAAATCTCCTTTTATTGAATCTGATATCTTTCTTATTTTTTCTGCTGCTATTTCGGCTACCTTTATTTTATCTTTAAAAGAAGATGTTTTTTCTTCATAGAAGTCAATTTCTTCTTCAATTTCAGCCAAGTTTCTGCTATTACGTTCTATATCTTCAATTTCCTTATGAATGTCATCAATACTCTTTAGAAGTTTTGTTTTTTCTTCATTTAACTTGAAAACATTTAGCTGAATACCCTGCTTGTCAATTTCTTTAACTTCATCTGAAACATTCAATGTTTTGTTTTTTAGCTCATAATAATCATTGTCGCCAATTATATTATCCAAAATATTTTCACAATATTCTTTGCGGTTTACTAGAACCTTGTATTTTTCATTTGATTCAACAGCTTTTTTAAATGATTCTACATCCTCCACTCCATTAGATTTTAGAATCATTTCAAACCTTTTTTCCTCAAAGTTGATTTCCTTGTTGATTATATTTATGTCATGACTAATTTGCTTTATTTTATTTCTTAACTTTTCAATTTGGGTCTTAACACTATCCTTGCGTTTGTATGCCTCATTTACTTGAACAACATTATCTTGAGATAAGCTTAGATTCAAATTGCTTAGTATGCTTTTTAGCTTACTTTCTAACTTTTCAGTTTCTTCTGAAATTTCCTTGTATTTATTATCATCGTAATTAACAAGCTTGACCTTTTCTTCATAGACATCTTTTTCCGTGGTCTTCTTTTGGTAAAGGTCAGCCATAGTATCAAAGTCTTGACAGTCGTTCCTTTTAATTATTTCATCTCTTTCTTCTTTGAGGTCATTGTTTGATAAAGTGTAATCGGCATATTCACATTCCATGCTTTCAATTTCTTTCTTAGCACTTGATGCAATATTTCTTTTTCTCCATGAAAAAACATAGCATACAAGTCCTAATAAAAATCCTATTCCACCGTAATAGTAATTAACATTGTTATAATAATAAGCTCCATATACTGAAGCTCCACCTGCCAACATGAAGGCTGTGCCCAAAAAGCCTACTATTACACTATTGAGACTTTGTTTTTTACCAAATTTCTTCATTAAGTCATAATTTTTATTATCAGTTAAAACATTGTTTATGTGGATCTTGTGATTAATTTCTTCAGCTTTTTTGTAATCATCCATAAACTTGTTAATTCCATCAATATTTATGGAGTCTATAGATTCCTTTCCTGCTTTTATTTTTACTTTGAGAGTATTTAATTCCTCATTGTTTGCCTTAAATTTGTCAAAATCCATATTTAATTTTTCTATATCAAAGTCTTCGGGAATAGAGTTAGATAAGTCTGATTCATATGATTCCAGTTCCGAAATACTTTCTTCTTTTTCTTCAGACATTCTAAGTCTTTCGTTTTTCATTGAAGCAATATTGCTTTCTGTTTCAGACGCTTCTTTGTAATCTTCTTTTGAAGTATTTATAATTTCCCCTTCTAATTTTATTAGTTCATTATTAATATCGTCCAATTCCTTTTTAATAGGCTGAGCCTTAAGGAATTTCTGTTTTTCAAGCGATAATTCATGTTGAGAAATTTCTTTGTTTTTTTCTTCGATTCTCCTGTTTAGCTCATGGATTTTACTTTGTATTTTTTTCTTTTCCATGGCTAAAAACATTACCTGCCTCTTTGAATTTACTGAAGATTCCCTTGCCTGGTCTAGTTCAGTTAACCTAAGAGAATATTGTCCCAGCAATGTTTTGTCGTTGTTTTCGTTTCCTGCTTCTTCCTTTATACTGTAAAGACTTTGCATAATCCTGTCTATTGAAATATCTTCATCCTTTGTAGAGCTTAAGTTTATTATTTTTGCCTTCAGTTCATCCGCTAATTCCCTCTCAGTTTTATTTCCAAGCTGGCTTATGCTTACTGTATTATTAAAGGATATCCTGTTAATATTGAAAAAGTGCTCACCGGGAACATTAATATCTTCAAGAGGGTAGTCACTTTCGTCCTTTTCATAAGTTTTCTTAAAAACTTGTACTGTGTCCAAAAGAAAGTCTCTTGCTACAAGATATCTTTCTTCTTCATCTCCCAATTCAAGAGTTCCCTTGTACAAGGGGCTGTTCCAAGGTTTATATTTAGTGTATCTTTCTGGGTCTTCATGAAAACCATACATTGCTAATTCAATAAAATTATGCATAGTAGATTTTCCGGTTTCATTTTCTCCATAAATAATATTGAAGTCTTTGCCTAAGTATATTTTTCTGTGAATGAATTTTCCAAAAGCTCTCAAATGCAACCTGTTTATATACATGTTATTTTACCACCTTTTCTTTTCTGAGAACCTCAAGTCCAAGCTTAAAGGCCTGCTGTTGGAGTTTGTCCTTATTGTCGTCAAATTGAAGTTTATAGCTTTCAACTATGTTGAATTCATTTCCTTCATAATTTTTGTTTTCTGTTTTATATATATAGTTTTCTTCAAATTCTATGTAATAAAAAAATTGCTTTGCTTCATTTAAAATTTCATCCATTGAAATATCTGTGCTTACTTCCCCAGTCAAGTTTACCCTTACATAATCCTTAATGTTAGAAAATGTATCTCCGGAAAATTTGATTAAATCCAGTATCTTATTGAAAGAGTAGGAATTATCAAGCTCAATTTCCCTTGTCGTAAACTTTCTTTTGGCAAGAGGAAGAAGGGAGTATTCCGTATTATTTTTTTCTAGTGTACCCATAAGAATACCATGTTCTCCGTCTTCTTCAAAAGACAAGGGTTCAGGACTACCACAATAGACTACATTTTTTGCTACTTCAACATAGTTATGTTTTCCACCCAAGGCGCAATAAGAAAATTTATTCTTAATTACATCTATATTAAGGGGTAATCTGTCACTTGAATCAATGTCACAATGAAGTAAAAGAATATTAATTTGATTTTCATCTACTGATATATCATATATTGACTGTGTCTTTTCATTTTTTGTATGATTGTCCCAGCTCATTGAATAGAGGGTCAAATTATGTTGAGGAAAGTTAATCTTTTCAACAGACTGGGTATTTCTTACCAGGTATACGTTTTTTGGCCACTCTATATATTCATACATATTGTTTATATTGTAGGGGTCACTTTGACCGCAAGCAATAATAACCTTGGTTTCAAGGATAGACTTAAATTTTAAGGCAATTTTATTTAAGCTTTTATAGCTTATGTATTCTCCTTCTGTTAAATCTCCTGCTATAAACAAATATTGAACCTGTTCTATTTTTGCAGTCTTAATGATTTCATCAAAAGAATCCCATAATTCCTGTCTTCTTTTTGTTCTTTCTTTTAAAGAGAACTTCTTTATATTAAACTTTTTCCCTAAATGCAGGTCAGATGTATGTATAAATTTAAGTTTCATAGCCACTCCTTGAATTTCAGACTTAGTAGTATATCCTAAGCTAGATTATCATTGTTATAAGATTAGTGTCAAACTGACCACTAGCTCTTCTTTTCTTATGATTATTTTAACACATAAAGTGCTTGTCTTCAATAATATTAGGAAAATTAAATTATATTGTAAACTAATTTAATCTGTTAATTCACGCAATTTGTCTATGTCTGTTATTTTAATAGATGAACGGTATACTTCAATAATATTATCCTTTTGCATATTGGAAAGTTCTCTTGACAAGGAAGGTCTTTTAACATTTAAGAATTCTGCCAGTTCCTGTCTATTCATAGGCATATCAAATGTCATAGTCTTTGATTTTTTTTGAAGGGATAAAAGGTATACTGCAATTCTACCTCTTAAGGTTTCAGCATTTAATATGGACATTTTATTGTTAAGCATAACTATTTTATCAGATAATATGGTCAACATGTTATTTATGAGCTGGTTATGGTAGGTGCAACCATTGGAACACATATTAGAAAATATTCTGTATGGCATGAGAAGTACTTTACTGTTACCTGAAGATACAAGGTCATAGGGCGAACCCTCAGCTGAGGTATAAATCAATGCTTCTCCGAATAAGTCATTTTTCCTCAGCATTGTCACTATAACTCTGCTGCCATTATATTTTTGGGAAACTAAATTTAAGGTGCCTTCAATAACAATGCCTAAATTCTTAACCTTGTGGTCTTTTTCAAATAAAATTTGATTGTCCGTGAAGCTAGAAACTATTGCATTACCACACTTAAGTACCCCTATTATTTCATCAACATTCATATTATTAAACAAATGATTATCTTTAATATCATTTATTAAATGCTCCATGTCTACCTCCATTCCCCCTGGGTTAGGGCATCTTAATTAATAATGGGTTAGGGCATCTTAATTATACATTATTGATAAAATTATACAAGAAAAAAGTTCCCTTTGCTGGGAACTGTAGTTTCTAAACGCTGATTATGAATATCTGGAATTTCAAGGTCCGTCCCCAGAATTCCCCAGAATTCTATACTGCATCTGACATTGGACTTCCGTAATTTCTTGAGTTGTAAATGCTTAGTAATTCTTTTTCATTTATCTGTCCGTTTCTTACATCAAGAATTACTTCTCCCTTATCAAGCATTAAAATTCGGTCGGAATATTTAATGGCATCTCTAACATTATGAGATATCATCATTGTTGTAATGTTTTGTGTCTTTATTAATTCTTGGGTTTTATCCATTACAAGCCTTGAGGTTTTTGGGTCTAAGGCTGCCGTATGCTCATCTAACAAAAGAAGTTCCGGTTTATTCATCGTTGCCATTAATAAAGATAAGGACTGTCTTTGTCCACCTGAAAGGTACTTAACTTCAGTATCCAACTTGTTTTCAAGTCCTAGTTCTAAAGTTTTCAGAACTTCCTTATAGCCGTCAATTCTATTTTTCCTTATTAATTTTCTAAGTGTAAATTTCTCATTTTTCTTATCTGACAAGCTTACATTTTCTAATATAGTTAGCGAGGGTGACACTCCTGCAGATGGATTTTGGTGAACTCTTCCTATAAATTGTGCCCTTTCATTTTCTTTCAAATTATTAATATTTTTCCCGTTTAAAGTTATTATTCCTGCTTCCTGTATAATAACTCCACTTATTATATTAAACAAGGTACTCTTGCCGCATCCGTTAGCTCCTAATATCCCTGTGCATTCCCCTTTATTTATATGAAGATTAAAATTATTAAAAATATTCAATTCATAATCCGTTCCAATATTGAAGGTTTTTGACAAATTTTTAATTTCTAACACTATGCTGCCTCCTTTCCCTTTGTTTTTCTCATTTTTGCTGGTCTGAATGTGTTGTAGCTTAAGAAAATTACTACTATTATTGCATTTATTGCTCTTAAGTCTGTTGGTGGGAGACCTAAATCTATTGCCACTGCACCTATGAATTTGTATATTAAGGCTCCTATTATTGCCCTTGTTGTCATTTTTAAAATTGACTTATTCCTTAGTATTGTGTCTCCAACAATTATTGATGCTATTGCTACTACTATGATTCCAGTTCCCATTGTGATTTCTGAAAATCCTTGGTTTTGTGCCATCAGGGCCCCGCTTAATGAAACTAAACCGTTTGAAAGCATTAATCCTATCAATTTGTACTTGTTTGAATCTTCTCCTAAAGACTTAACCAAAGTTTCATTGTCTCCTGTAGCTATTAACAAGTATCCAACTTCTGTTTTTAAAAACAAATCCATTAATATTTTTACTATAAAAACTATGATTATAAGCACAATAACCGTTTCAAACCCATCGAATATTGATCCATAATTAAAAAGTCCTATGTTTGATTTACCGTTCAACCTTAAGTTGAATGAGTAAACTATTGATGCAGTAAGAATTCCCGATAAAAGCGCCTTAATTTTCAACTTAATGTTGAGTGTGTATGTTAAAAGTCCTGCCAAGCTCCCTAGAACAAATGCTAAAAGAGTGCTTATTACAGGTGATATACCTGAAGTTATAAGCTTTGCAAATATAAATGCTCCTAAAGGAAAGGTACCCTCTACAGACATATCTGCGAAGTCAAGTATTTTAAATGTAATGGTCACTCCTATTGCTAAAACCGAAAATATCAAACCTTGTTCTATTGATGTAAGTATTAATGCATTCATTGTTTATCCTTTCTAATGTTCCATCCTATGAATATCATGTCCGTCTTATGAGGGCACAGCCCTCGTCATTGCTATGATTAAGCTGCGAAGCAGCGTGTCATTCTGAACCGAAGGGGAAAGATGCCCTAACCCTATTTTTCAGAATGACAACTCTTTTTACTCTACGAACTCTGCTCCTTCAAATACCTTATGATCTTTTGAAAATCCTAAGCCTTGTGCTGTATTTAAATTTACCTTTTTCTCAAAATCAGATACTTGAACAGGTATGTTTGCAACGTCAACTTTATCAACTAATATTTGTTTTGCAATTCTTGCAGACTGTTGACCAATTACGTAGTAACTTATTCCCTTTGAAACCAAAATTCCCTCATCTATATGGGTTCCATCAGCTGATACTGTTAACATGTTGTTTTCTCCGGCTAAGTTAGCTACCAATGATATTGCAGATGAAACCATATTGTCTGTAATTATATAAAGCCCTTCTGCCTTTTTAGCTATAGTATTTACAGCCTGGGGTATGTCATTTATGGAAGTAATGCCAACTGTTTCAATTGTTAATCCTAGTTCCTCGGCGATTTCCTTTGTCTGTTCAACCTGAACTTCTGAATTTGATTCACCTATATTGTAGATAACTCCTATTGTTTTTATATCTTCTTTCAATTCTATAAATAATTCTAAATTTTCTTTAATGGGTGCAGCATCTATTACGCCCGTTATATTGTTGTCTGTAACATCCATTGCTGTTACCAGCTGTGAGAATACAGGATCTGTAACAGCTGTGAATACAAGGGGAATATCTGTTCCTTCAATTGCCTTTTTTGCTGCCTGTGAGGTGTTAGTAGCAATTGTAAATATTAAATCAACTTCGTCTTTAACAAATTTTTCAGATATCATCTGTGCATTTGACAAATCCCCTTGAGCATTTTGGTCAAATAATTCAGCTTCAACACCTAATGTTTTTAACTCATCGATAAATCCTTGTCTTGATGCATCCAATGCCGGATGCTGTACAAGCTGCGCTATTCCTATTTTAAATTTCTCTACTTCATCTTTTGATGCAGGTGTATTTGTTTCTGCATTTGTTACACATCCGGTTAAAATAGCCGGTACTAGCAATAATATTGCTGTTATTTTTTTAATAGTATTATGTTTCATCATAATTTCCTCCAAGTTTTTAAATTTAAATTGATTTGTTTTTGATATGAACTTGGCCAGAGTTCGATACCGATAAACATTTTATGTTTATAAAAATAAAATCTTTCATTCCTATAAACACATTTCCTAAAATATGCTTATAGGGACGAAAGATTTCCGCGGTACCACCCTAATTATGATATAAATATCATCACTCATCGAAGTCTAACAACTTCTAACCCTGTAACGTGGGTACACGTGTTTGCCTACTCGGATTTCCTTTTAACAAACCTGCTCAGCAGTGTATATTATATTTCTCAGTCATTGGTTCTCACCACCACCAATTCTCTGTAAACGTCTGAAATACTTTTCTCTGCTTCAACGCTTTTTATTTATTAATAGCTATCTTAACTCATCAAAATTCATTTGTCAAGACTTATTTTTGTGAAATATTTGTAAATTTATTCCTTATTTAAAGATATAAGATACCCCAGTTTCATAGGATGACAAAGCATCTCCCAAGGAGATGCTTTGCAAATTAACAATTATTAAACTAATGTTCCAGATAAACTATTCTGTAAATTGTCAGTTAAAACTTTAAGTTCCTTATACAACTCTTCAGGCATAGTGTCTCCAATTTTTGCATAGAATTCTTCTATACTCTTTACATCTTCAAGCCATGATTCACTATCTACAGTCAGCAATGTATCTAACGTCTCTCTTGATATATCAAGACTATCTACATTGATATCTTCAGCTTTTGGAAGGTAACCAATAGGTGCCTCGCTCGCTTGAACTTCGCTTTCACATCTTTTAAGCATCCATTCCAGAACTCTAAAGTTTTCTCCAAATCCTGGCCAGATAAATTCACCTTTTTCATTTGTTCTGAACCAGTTAACATGGAATATTTTTGGAGGATTGGACATTTTCTTGCCCATATCAAGCCAATGATTGAAGTAATCTCCCATGTTGTATCCGCAGAACGGAAGCATTGCCATTGGATCCCTTCTCACAACTCCAACTTTTCCTGCTGCAGCTGCAGTAGTTTCTGAAGCAAGTGTTGACCCTACAAACACACCATGTTGCCAATCTCTAGATTGATAAACTAAAGGAGCTATTTTTGCACGTCTTCCGCCAAATATTATAGCCGATAGTGGAACTCCCTCAGGTGATTCCCATTCAGGTGAAATACATGGGCAGTTTTTAGCTGGTGCTGTAAATCTTGAATTAGGATGTGCTCCTTTTTCTGTTGACGTTTTTCCGTTCCAAGGATTGCCCAACCAATCCAATGCATTTTCAGGAGGATTGTCATCTAACTTTTCCCACCAAACTGTGTCATCATCCAAATTATATACAACATTTGTAAAAATAGAATTTTTTCTTGTAGACATAAGAGCATTATAATTGGATTTTTCATTTGTTCCCGGTGCGACTCCAAAGAAGCCTGCCTCAGGATTTATAGCCCAAAGTCTTCCGTCTTCTTTAATTCGAAGCCAAGCTATATCATCCCCTACAGTCCACACCTTATATCCTTTATTTCTATAAATTTCAGGCGGAATAAGCATTGCTAAATTAGTTTTTCCACATGCTGAAGGGAAGGCCCCTGCAATATATTTAACCTCTCCCTGTGGGTTTTCAATTCCTAATATGAGCATGTGTTCAGCCAGCCATCCTTCTTGTCTTCCCTGGTAGGATGCTATACGTAGTGCAAAACATTTTTTACCTAAGAGAACATTTCCGCCGTAGCCGGAATTGCACGACCATATAGTATTATCTTCAGGAAAATGGAAAATATATCTTTTGTCTATATCTAAGGTGCATTTTCCGTGTACTCCTCTTACAAAATCATTTGAACCGCCTAATACATCCAAAACATCCTGTCCAATCCTAGCCATTATGTTCATATTTAATACAACATAAATTGAATCCGTAATTTCTAATCCTATTTTTGAAAATGGCGAGCCTACAGGTCCCATTGAATAAGGAATGATATACATGGTTCTTCCATTCATAGAATCAGTGAAGATTTCCCTTCCCAACTTATATGCTTCTTCAGGACTCTTCCAATTGTTTGTATTTCCTGCATCTTCTCTTTTTCTTGAACAAATAAATGTTCTATCTTCCATTCTTGCTACATCATCTTTTTGTGATTGATGATAATAACATCCAGGATATTTTTCCTGGTTCAGTTTTTTTAGTTCACCTGTTGAACATGCTTCTTTGCGTAGGTCTTCTAATTGTTCTCCACTTCCATCAATCCAAACCACCTTTGATGGATTAGTCATTGATATAATTTCGTCTACCCATAGTAAAACATTTGAGTTGGCTGTTAGTTTACCCATTTCAATCTCCTTGCTTTTATGCAATATTATTTAATAAGATATAAAAAAATGTTACATTATTTACTGTAACTATATTATATTACGTCCTAATAATACATTCAATATCAAAATAAAGTTCTATTTTTCTTAAGCCTTTTAAGATTTTTCGTTAAATAAAAAAGGAATTGTAAGAAAATAATTAATTTAGTCTCAGCAAGGCAGCAGGGGTCTTCCTATGGTCGAAGAAATTGGGTTCGCAGGGAAATTCATCAATTGGGTTAGGTTATAAAGGTCATATATCTCGGTATTGAATGTAGGAAACTATTAGAGTAACCAATGGACAGACATAGCAAAGCACTGCATAGGGGGCGTATTGGGCTGCAGTAATACCCATAATTGGTTTTATTAAGAATGAGTTAATATTCCATGGCATCAGTGGTGCCACTATAACACCTGTATCAAAGATTGTTCTTGCTAAGACAGCCTTATCTAATTTGAATTCTTTATATTTATCTTGTAACATGGTAGCTGGCAGTATAATTCCTGTTGTTTGATCACATGTTGCAGCTGTCATTAATATGCTTATTAGTCCTGTTCTTTTTATAAGGCTCATCCTTGAAATTATTCCAAAAGCTAATTTATCCATTAAAGGAACCAAGATATTACCTTTTTCAAAAAGCTTGATCAAAGTATATGCCCCTAGAACCATTAAGATTGCCTCAAGCATAGATACCACGCCTCCGCTGACCAAAAGATTGTTAAGTTCAACAGAAGGAGTGTTGCCTTTATACCCAAACAAAAGCGCCTTTATAATTGATGCAAGGGATTCTTGTTGAAATACTATACTAAGAACTGCACCTACAACAATTCCAATAGAGAAGGTCTTTATAGAGCTAAGCCCTGATATGGATAGGATTAAAACTATTACTGGTAATATTAGTAGCATTGGAGATGTGTTAAAGCCTCCTTGGATTGCCTTTTTATACAAAATCAACTTGTCTGATTCTGCAGTATAATTTAAACCTATGATAAAATATATTATTGCTGTAAGAATTATGGTGGGTATCAAAGTTTGTAGCATGCTTCTAAACATTTCTTTGTAACTTTTATTAACAGTTGTCATTACTAAGTTTACAAGCCCCGACAAGGGGGATATTTTATCTGCTATAAAGGCTCCTGACACTAACACTCCAACAATTAAATTTTGTGGTATCCCCATGCTGAGTCCTATACCGCTTAAAGAAATTCCTACCGTGCTAATAGTTCCAACTGCAGTTCCCATAAAAAGTGCAACTAGGCACATGGTTAAAAATGCTGCCAATAAAAAATTTACTCCTTCCATGTAGGTAAAGCCATAGTACATAATTGTCGGTACAACACCTGAAGAAAGCCATATGGAAGTCGTTGCTCCTATAAACAATATTACAATCAATAGATGCCTAACATTCTTAAATGCAGAAACAAAAGTTTCTCCAAGTTCCCTTCTTTGATAACCGCTTTTATAAAGCACAAGAGAAGTAAAAATAATGCCTGCCAAAAAAGCAAAATATAAAGGGATGGCTAAAATAATAGAGCCAACAATAAAAATCAGACATATAGACATAATTACACTTGGTTTTAATACTAGACTCTTGTCCAAGATTCACCTCATTAGAAAAACATGTAATATATTATAGGCAGGAACATTGCAGGCAATAAATTTCCAACCTTGATTCTTTTGATTTCAAGAAAATTAAGACCGATTCCCATAATTATAACCCCACCTATGGCAGTCATTTCATTTACTACAGCAGGAGAAAGCAATGATTGCATAAAGCTCGCTAGCATTGTTATTGTACCTTGATAAATCAAAACACTTATGCTGGAGAAAATTACTCCCACGCCCATAGAAACTGCAAAGGAAACCGCAGTTATACCGTCGATTACTGCTTTGGAAAATAAAATCTCATTGTTTCCCGTCAAGCCACTTTGTATAGAACCAATAATTGCCATAGAACCAACACAGTAAACCAAGGTGCATGTAACAAATCCAAGGGCTACATTGCTTTCTTTATTTTTAATTTTGCTTTCAATAAATAACCCAAATCTGTCTAATTTCCCTTCTATATCAATAAGCTCTCCTATTATGGTTCCGATTACCAATGAAATAATCAAGAGCGTGAAATTTTCTCCTGCCGATATTAAGCTTATACCTATTGCAATTACCGCTAAACCAATAGTTTTTAAAAGTGATTCCGATATCTTTTCAGATATTACATGTTTAAATAAAAGTCCTATTATACCACCTGCTATTATTGCAAGCGCATTTACTATTGTACCTATCATGTCCCCTACCTTAATTTCTCTATGATTTTTTTTATTTCAAGCGATGCTTTATATGCTTCATTTTTAGAAGCAAGACCCTCTAAAGCCACTTCATTTACAGCTTCTTTTAAAGAATATTCATTTTTAACTAATTTATCAAACAAAATTCCATGTAGTCCTACTTGCTTGTCTAAACCATCTTTTTCTTCATAATCATTGTTATAACCTACGACTACATATTCTCCTTTTTCCACATCTGGATTGTTGTTTAAGAAGTCTAACACACTATCTACATGACCGTAAAAAGTTTTTTCATGAAGTTTAGTTAATTCCTTGCAAACGCAAAGAGTAGAATTAGGCATATGCGCCTTAATATTTTCTATTAAATTTAATATTCTTCTTGGTGATTCGTATAATACAAAGGTTTTTACCGGATTGTCAAGTATCCTTTTTAAGGCGATATCAAGCTCGCCTTTTTTTCGAGGCAGGAATCCATAAAAGGCAAACTCATAGGTTTCTATTCCTGATATTGAAAGAGCAGTGGTCAAGGCTGATGCCCCGGTAAGACCTATTACTTCAATGCCATTTTCTCTAACTTCTTTAACTAATTCATAACCTGGGTCAGAAATACAAGGTGTGCCTGCATCACTTACCAAGGCCACATTAATATTTTCGTTTAAAATCCTTTGGATTACTTCTTCGCTTCTTTGCTTTTCATTAAACTTATGATAGGAAATCATTTTTGTTTTTATATCAAAATGATTTAACAGCTTTTGACTATGTCTTGTATCTTCCGCTAAAATTAAATCGCATTCTCTTAATGTTTCTATGGCCCTAATTGTCATGTCGCCTAAATTGCCTATAGGCGTGGGGACTACATATAATTTGCTCATTTTTTAATACATATCTCCTTTTACTAACGCGAACTTTATTTCTCTATATGTTATGTTTTCTGGCAAGGCTTCCTTGATGGGTTTTAATTTGTCACCGCCTATTTGCTTGTATGCATTAATTATCATTTCTTCCTGTTCAGGTGTTACAAAATCCGAATAGTTTATTTTTAAACCTAATTTTGCACAATAAATTAAGTGGTTTTCTATAGTAACTGAATTAAGACCCCTTATTTCAGCTATTTTTTCTACATTTCTGCCTTCTTTATACAAGTTGTATGTCAACATCCTAGTATCCGGTCCTTTTTCAGCCACTGGCCTTTTGCCCACAGGGGGCAGTACTCTGTCCACAGGAGACGGTTCTTGGTGAACACTTGGTGACAACAACCCTTTCCCCTTGTCATTAACATCTATATTATTATTTGCAATATGTTCTTTAATTCTTTCAATGAATGCTTCAGAATACTTGTTTGCCTTAAATTCTCCCACTCCTGTTATGTTCAGCATTTCTTCTTTACTTAGGGGATATTTAACACACATATCCTTCAAAGTGGCATCAGAAAATACTACAAAAGGAGGAACTTTTAATTCTTCTGAAACTTCCTTTCTCAAAGCTCTTAGTGATTCAAACAAGACATTATCGTATGCATATTCTATAGTTTCTGCTTTCTTGATGAAAACTTTCTTTATTTTTACACTTTCATTACCTTTTAAAACCGAATATCCCGATTGCGAAATATTTAAAACAGGATATTTATCACCTACAATATTGATATATCCATCAGAAATTAAGGAAGAAATCATGTCCTTAAGGGTTTCCTTGTCATATTCTTTCATTAATCCATAAGTAGATAACTTGTTAAAATTCAATTCTCTTATACGTTTATTATTACTTCCCTTCAAAACATCAATAACTACATTGCTGCCAAACCTTTGATCCATCCTATATATACATGACAGTATCTTTTGGGTTTCAAGGGTAATATCCTGACTTTCAGTCTCATTTAAGCAAGATCCACAATTGTTGCAAGTTTCAACCTTGTAAGATTCATCAAAATAACTTATTAGGTGCCTTCTCAAGCACTTATCCGTGTTGCAGTAATTTACCATATCTCGAAGCTTGGCATAATCACCAGCCTTATTGTCTCCAGGGTTTTTATCTATTAAAAAGTTGTTCATGACTATATCTTGGGGGCTGTATAAGAGTATGCATTCTGATTTCTCCCCATCACGACCTGCTCTTCCTGCTTCTTGATAATAAGATTCAATATTTTTAGGCATATTGTAATGAATTACAAATCTAATATCCAATTTATCGATTCCCATGCCAAAGGCGTTAGTTGCAACAATAATGTCTGCATTATCAAATAAAAAATCATCCTGACTAATATTTCTTGCATTGTTGCTTAAGCCTGCATGGTAAGATACAGCTTTGTGCCCTGCCTTAACTAACTTTGCACATACATCGTCGGTGATTTTCCTGGTTAGGCAATAGATGATTCCTGACTTTCCTTTGTTTTCCTCAGCATAGTTTAAAACATACTGGGTTTTCTTATTGGTATTAACAACTTCAAACTTTAGATTTGCTCTGTCAAAACCTGTTATTATTTCAAAATGGTTTTTTAAATTTATTAAATTTATAATGTCCTTTTTTACTTCTTGAGTTGCAGTTGCTGTAAAGGCTGATACTATTGGGCTATTTCCAGCTATATCTCTTATATTCTTAATTCTTAAATAAGATGGCCTGAAATCATGACCCCACTGTGAAACGCAATGGGCTTCGTCTACAGCAATCATTGAAATCTTAATATTCTTTAAAAGTTCTATAAAGCCTTCTGACTCTAAACGCTCTGGTGCAACATATAAAAGTTTATATTTATTATTTCCTGCTTCATAAAGAATTTCCTGTAATTTGTTCCATGTTAGGGAGCTGTTTATGTAAGCAGAAGGGATGTCCATTTGCTGTAAGGTGTCCACTTGATCCTTCATTAATGATATAAGAGGAGAAATTACGATTGTTATTCCTTCCATCATCATTGCAGGTATTTGATAGCAAAGTGACTTACCGCCACCCGTAGGCATAATTGCCAAAACATCCTTGCCCTGCAAAATATTTTCTATTATAACTTCCTGCCCCTCTCTGAAGGACTGGTATCCGTAATATTTTTTCAAAAGCTCCAAAGCTTTTTGCAACATTTCATTCACCCTTTATTTCATTAGTTAGAGAATTATATCATATTATTTTATAAATATATAGTAAAAAAGTGGATTTTTTATTCTAACATTAAATGACTCTTACTGTTCAATCATTCAATAGTTAGGGGCTAGTCCGAATCATTCAGAACGCAGTGAAAGATGCCCTAACCCCATTTTTCTTTTCTGAAAAATGGATGATAGGCCATTCGCAACGATTATGATTTACCCAATTACTTCGACCGTAGGGACACACCTCTCTTTTATTTATCTTTAATATAAAAATTCAGATGGACAAATGTTCGATTGTGATATAAAATTAAATAGCACCAATGAAAACTTTTACGAAAGGAGTGTATGGTAAAAAACATACAAGACTACATGGAATTAATAATTATTATTTCAATGCTCTTTATATTGATTGCAATTAATATTGCAATACTATCAAAACAATTAAAAAATAATTCTAAGGACCAAATAATTTCTGAACTTAAAATTAATTTAAAAGATAACAATTTAAATTTAATTG
This sequence comes from uncultured Clostridia bacterium, assembly GCA_964614935.1. Taxonomy (GTDB): domain Bacteria; phylum Bacillota; class Clostridia; order Tissierellales; family Sedimentibacteraceae; genus Sedimentibacter. The sequence goes on from CAZTML010000002.1 coordinate 31,625, forward strand.
ACTCAGTAAACCGAAAAATTGCTGAATCAGAGCAAAAGCAGCTGAGGGAACTACTAACCAACAAACTGGAGACAGTTGAAAGAATGGAGAGAAACTCAAATAAACTAACGGAGTCCTTCATGGATTTCAGTACAGACACATCTAAAACATTAAATGAAAACTTTTCCTCGTTAAATGACAGAGTAAGTAATAATCTCGATAAGATAAACACAAGAGTTGAAGAAAGACTGAATGAAGGCTTTGAGAAAACAAATAAAACATTTGCCAATATACTTGAAAGACTATCAAGAATCGATGAAGCTCAAAAGAAAATCGATAATCTTTCAACAGACATAGTATCCTTGCAAGATATTTTAACCGATAAAAAAAGCAGGGGAACATTTGGGGAAGTTCAACTCAATCATATATTATCGGTGGTATTCGGAGAAAAGAACGATAAAGTATATGAGCTTCAAAAAAAGTTGGACAACTCTACAATTGTGGATGCTGTATTACATATACCTGAACCTGTTGGAATGCTTTGTGTAGATTCCAAATTTCCATTAGAAAATTACCAGCGAATGATTGATGTTAATATTTCTGACAGCGAAAGAAAAGTCTATACAAGAGAGTTTAAATCAAATATTAAGAAACATATTAACGATATTTCTTCAAAGTACATAATTCAGGGACAAACCTCGGAACAAGCTATAATGTTTATACCGGCAGAAGCAATATTTGCTGAAATAAATGCCTACCATCAGGACCTCCTGGATTATGCCGGTGAAAAGAGAGTTTGGCTTACTTCCCCTACAACATTAATGTCTGTACTGTCAACTGTACAAGTCGTTTTAAGAAATATCGAAAGAGAGAAATATGCAGGAATAATTCACGAGGAACTTAACAGGCTTGGTAAAGACTTTAAATTGTACAAGGACAGATGGGAATCTCTAGCTAAAAATATTAAACGCGTTTCTGATGATGTTGATAAGATAAACATAACCTCTAATAAAATCGAGCGTAAATTCGACAGAATATCGAAGGTTGATATGCAAACTACTGAACTTGATGTTGAAGAAGATATAGAAGAAATTGAGGAAGTTGAATATTATGGAATCTAGATAAAAAGTGCTTGCATTTTATCTTTGTATGTGCTACTATCTTAAAGTAGCATTTCGCCGAAGTGATGGAATGGCAGACGTGACGGACTCAAAATCCGTTGGTAGCAATACCGTGTGGGTTCGAGTCCCACCTTCGGCACCAACAAAAAGCTCTGTAGTTTATCCTATAGAGCTTTTTTATTTCCCCCATAATACTCGCCGACACTATCAACTTGTGCATTTAACGGAACAACAACTATAAGGAAAAATACCGATTTAAACCTTTATTTCAACATTGCGCTATTATTTAAAATCTGTGTATTATATAAAAACAGAACATCCTGATCTTGTGAGAAGTCTATATAATCTATAAGCAAATCAGTTCTAATATATCTTAAATCAATTAAGGTAATTTTGGAGTATCCTTTAAGCATTAAGGGTGCTATACTGCTTCCGAAAGAATCACGGAACAATAAAAGTTCCTTGTTATTTTCGCAATTATCGTTATAAATTGTAATAAGTGGCTTAGCTCCAGATAAAAACACATCATAAGAATCCATTCCATTAAATAATTCTGTCATATAAACATTGCTATAGACATCTGTTACAGGATCATATACAAGAGCATTTTCTATTGTTTTGTCCGTAAAATAGGTCAAAGTATCAGGCTCCAGATTAAGAGCTGCCTGGCCATAATATGAGCCGTAAAATGGATATAGTTCATGTTTCACATATTCACTTTCAATATCTTTTAAATCATTTCCTAATTTACTTAATAATAAGTCGGCAATTTTAACTATATTTTCTTGTTTCCAATGAATATCAGTTTTATAGTAATCTTCAATAGTTAATATTTCATCCAATTCGATATAGTTCATGTTTTTTGTATTTTCCTTCATAATTTCAGTTAATTTATAATAATCAATTGTTAAATAGCCATTTTGACTAGCCATATAATACCCCTTGTCCGGTATTATTGCATAACTTACATTTTTACCCGCTAAATATTTGTCATATATCTCATTAAACTTGTTTGCTGCATTTAAAACAGATTTTTCGTTTAAGATATATTCCATTTTCTCAATAAATCCATTTACTATATAAATATTATTATTGTCTTTATGATTAAATAAATAGTATTTGCCAAATGCTTTTAATCCTCTAAAAGTATCACGGAATACAAACTGATCTAAAATATACTTTTCATATTCATCAACTATTTCTCCCTTTAATAACTTTTCAACAGAAAATTCTGGAAGTGCAATAAGCCTTCGTCTTTCACTTCTAGAAAATTCTTTATCAGGCATTATTATATTTACCAACATAAAGACAGTAATTATTATAATAAAACTAAAAGATACTGCTATATTTTTTATATTATTTTTCATAGTTTTACCTCAAAACCTAAAATACAAGAATGGATTAAAAGACCCATCCACTAAATAACCCGTAATTAATAAAAGCAACGATACTAATACAAGAGGTTCTAAAATATATAAAATATATTCGCCCCTTCTATTATTTTTTATTACTTTTATTATTTTAACAGTCATTGGTGTGGCTCCAAAAGCCGCAATAATCATCATCATTCCATAGCTTTTCAAATAATATACTGTTTCAGCATTTGAAAATGAAACATTTAAATTACCAAACATTCCTTTTATATATTGAGTAAACTCAACCATACTATTTGTATTAAAAATTATAAAGCTAATCAAGACAAAAAATAAGGTATATAAATGCCCTATAAAAGCTGGTAGCTTATTTAAAACATTATTAAGGATGAGTTTTTCTAAGCTTAAAAAAACCCCAAAATAGAGTCCCCAAATCACAAAGTTCCAATTAGCACCATGCCAAAAGCCTGTTAAAAACCACACCACAAAAATATTCCTAATCCATTTAAGTTTACTTACACGATTTCCGCCCATAGGTATATAGACATAATCTCGAAACCATGTTCCAAGAGATATATGCCATCTTCTCCAAAACTCGGTAATACTTTTTGAAATGTAAGGATAATTGAAGTTTTCAAGAAAATTAAATCCAAACATTCGCCCTAAGCCTACAGCCATGTCGCTATAGCCAGAGAAATCATAGTATATTTGTAGCATAAAACCTATGGCTGCAAGCCAATAAAATAAAATTGTTTGGTCTTGTATGTTGGAGAAAATTTCCCCTAATTCTCCTAAGGAGTTGGCGATGAGCACCTTTTTGGATAATCCAACGACAAATCGATTAATACCGTAAGAAAAATCGGCAATCGTATGGTTACGCTGTGATAATTCCTTCTCAACCGTTGTATATCTCACAATAGGTCCCGCAATAAGCTGAGGAAACAAAGTTACATATGCAGCAAAATTAAAGAAATTTCTTTGAACCTTTGCTTGGCCCTTATAAACGTCAATAGTATAGGATAAAATCTGAAATGTATAAAAGCTGATACCAATTGGCAACACAACATTTAATGGCTTTAATTTTAAATCAAATATCCAAGATATATTTTCAATAAAAAAGTCTGCATACTTGAAATATACTAAAAATCCTATGCTAAAAACAATTGAGCAGATAAGCGGTAATTTCGCGTATCTGCTCTTTCTATACTTTTCAATCCACAATCCATGGAGATAGCCGGAAATGCAAGATACTATCATCAAAATTGAATATATTGGCTCTCCATAAAAGTAAAAGAACAAGCTAGAAATCAATAAAATAAAGTTTTTATATTTAAAGGGCACTGCAAAGTATAGCATTAAAACTATAGGCAAGAAATAGTATATAAAGCTAATACTTGAAAATAACATATTATTTTCCCTTTAATTGAAGAAATGCTTCATGGAGGTCACTTGCCCCTTCATTGCTCATAATCAAAATTACCACATCACCAATATTGTCAACTATAACATTCTCAGGTTCTACACCTACACAAATCCATTTTCTCGGATCAACATTTTCTTTAATATCTGTCTTAATTTTTTCAATATCTGCACCTTCCTTAACTCTCGCCAAACATAAAGAGTAAGCAGATGCATTAATCATGGGCTCGGATGCTATTGCTTCCCCAAATTCTATTTCTTTCCCAAAATAATAACTTACATTTTCTTCTGTAACTTCTGTAGTAAATAATCCATCTTTTATAAAATCTTTCATTGAATCGCTTAAGTCAGCTGTTTCATATATTTTATCTAATATGGTCTCAAGACTTCCCTCAAGATTATTATTTTCAATTGGTTTATCTACATCATCCGCTTGACATGCAGTAATACTAATTACCATTAGCAATGTCAATAATATTAAACTTAACTTTTTCATAAAATTCTCCTATTCTACTGAGGACATCTCTTTTGCCCACAAAGACCAGCCTTGAAGTAAAGGTGTGTCCTCTTTCATATTTATGCATGCATTCAATAATATTAGACGGTATATTGTAAATAAAGTTCCAAAATTTTTGTTGGAATTTTTTCCAGAAGAATTTTTGAATCAGTAAACAAGAAATATGTTACTGCATCCATATATATATAAATAAGATTATAACATTAAAATTAACTAATGCTGCTGCACTTTGTGCAACAGCATTTTTAATTAAATCAAATTTTCTTTAGCTAGAACTTCTGCTATTTGTACTGCGTTTGTTGCCGCGCCTTTTCTAACTTGGTCGCCGCAGCACCATAAGACTAATGAATTGTCGCTGCTTATATCTTTTCTTACTCTACCTACATAAATTAAATCCTGGTCAGAGGAATCAAGAGGCATGGGGTACTTTTTATTGTCCAAATCATCAATAAGTTTTACGCCTGCAGCCTTTGACAATAAGTCTCTTGCCTTTTCAGGAGTGATTTCCTTTTCGGTTTCTATTGTTATTGATTCAGAGTGACTTCTGTAAACAGGAACTCTTACACATGTACAGTTAACCTTTAATTCAGGATTATGAAGTATTTTTCTTCCTTCATCCTGCAATTTCATTTCTTCCTGTGAGTAGCCCACTTCATCAAAACTTCCTATCTGTGGAATTACATTGTAGGCAATCTGATGCTGGAAGGTACTTATTTCTATATCTTTACCTTCGCTGATATCCTTAATCTGCTGGTCTAATTCTTTTATACCGTTAACTCCGGCACCTGATACTGCCTGGAATGTTGTAACTATCATTCTATTTATTTTAGAATATTTGTTTAGCTCATTTACTGCAGTTAATGCTATAGTAGTTGAACAGTTAGGATTTGCTATTATTCCCTTATGTTTTTTTACATCCTCTGGATTTACTTCCGGAACTACTAATGGAACATTGTTGTCCATTCTAAATGCGCTTGAATTGTCTACTACAACGGCTCCTGCTTTAACAGCTGCCGGTGATAGTTTTTCGCTTATATCATTTTCTGCTGCACAAAGTACAACATCTATATTTTCAAAAGAATCTTCTGTGGCTTCTTCGATAACATATTCTTTTCCATTGTATTCAACAAGAGTTCCTGCACTTCTCTTGCTTGCTAACAATTTTAAGTTACTTATAGGAAAATTTCTTTCTTTTAATACCTTTAACATTTCTTGACCCACAGCACCTGTTGCTCCTAATATTGCTAAATTATATTTTTTCATTTCGTCCTCACCTTCTGCAAATATTCCTGCACTCAAATATATAAAAATAATTATAACAAGATATATTAAATTGTCAAGCATTTTGTTTTTAATTTATATACATATGTATGTAAATTAAAAACACTTATCAAGATGTAGCGTTTGCAATATATACAATTATTCAGTTCAATATGCATAGTTTATAATTTTTTTACCACGGGAATAATATCAAAAATGAAAATTATAATGTAGAAATATCTATGTAATTTGAGCTTTATAGTTCCATTTTATTTCTTAAGAGGTGTATATTTTAATAAAATTATATTATATAGGAAATTTACAATCAAAATTCAGTATTTTTTAAATTTATCAAAAAAAGAACGACCTCTAGTCGTTCTTATGCTTTAATAATAATTCGGGGTTAGGGCATCTCGCAGTCTAGTTCACAAATTTATTAGCTCCTGTCGTCACATAAATTTGGAACTCGTTGCGAATGACCTACCAACCATCTGTTCTTCGCTATCGCTCGAACATATGGGGTTAGGGCATCTCAAAATCTGCTTTAACCTTCCAGATATTCAGTTCTCTCACTGCCTTCCATACTACATCGTCTTTTTCTATTACTTGAACAGTATCACCGTTTTTAACTTCAATTTTATAATACAAACTTACATTTGCTTTATTACTGTCATTTGCATCCATTTCATAACCGTAAACCTTGTAGCTTAATAATTTAATATTATCTTCTTCTCGAATTTTTACAAACTCATCAAAGTCACTTACTCTGTCTGCAACAGGAGTCATCAAGTAGGTGTAGCTATATCTATTTTGCTGCATGCCGGATAAGAGTTTTTCTGCTCCGTCTGCAGGTGATTTTTCTCTGTAATCAAGTTCTCCCTTATCCAAGGGATAGCTTGTTGCTTTTTCCTTATCTGTCTCTATAAATGCATATGGATCATATACGTTGCTTGGATTCCATATCATGTACTCATATATACCAAGTTCCTTTGCTGCAATTATTTGGTCCCTAACCTTGTCAGGTCCGTATGCAATTCCAGCCCAGTCAAAGTCTTGAATCCATGGTCTTATAATTGGCGGATTTTCCATAGATGAGTTTTTTTCTACTGCTTCTTCCATAGACCCCTTTACAACCAAGTAAGGATGTGCGTTAGGATTCTCTAAATTGTACCATCCCGTTGAATAATGGCTAGGATATACCATGGGGGCTATATTGTCTACATGCTGCCCTATTAGTATCCAGGTCTGACCTATATCTTCAGGGTAATCATCCCATGTTCTTGTAATAATTCCAAAAACATCTGCGCCTAAATTTACATTATAAGGCTCTAGTTCTTTTCTAGAATATTCTAAAAAATCAGCAATTGCTTCGTCTTTATCTCTGCCGTCTCTCCCCGGGAATTCAGTAATTGGATTGTATTTTTTTGCCCCATCTGGGAAACGAACATAGTCAAACTGTATTTCATCAAATCCTAATAGGGATGCTTCCTTTGCTATAGCAATATTATAATCCCATACATATTGGTCGAAAGGATTAACCCATGGAATGTTGCCACTGTTTGGATCAAGCCATGTTCCGCCTGTCTTAAGCTGAATAGCGTGTTTTTGACTTTTAACAGCAAAATTCTTATCTTTAAATGCAACAATTCTACCGATAGTGTATATATCATATTCCTTTAATATTTCAAGCATATTATCTATGTCTTTTATGGGAATAGGAGTTTCCTTATTCATTTCTTGAACAATTTCTACATTGCTATTATAGGTTATAAAGCCATTATCATCTTTTACATTTATAACTAAAGCATTAACTTCAGTTCCAACTGCAATTCCTATAATACGTTCAAATCTGTTTGCCTTTTGAGCACTGTCAAACAATTCTCTTGATCTTTGAGTATCATTTTCACTAAGTGCCTTTACATAGGCCCCATAAGCATCAATATTTTCTCTGTTTAAATCGTTGCCTGCCGTATGCCCAGTAGCATACAAAGCTTTAGCTTCAACTGATTTCTTTTCTCTTTCTTGACCTACAGGAACTAAAGGAACATAGAATTCACCTAATTCTTCCCTTCTTTGTTCTTCTAAAACTTCTCTTTCAGCCATTCTTTTTTCCAGCTCTAACTTTGCTTTTTCTTCTTCTGTTAATTCAGATTCTGAAGGTAAAACTTCAATATCTTCTTGGTCTGGTTCCTCCACCGGTGGTGTAGGTATAGGTGCATCAGCATCTGCAGGCTCCGTACATGATGTCAATAACACTGTTAGTAATAGTAATAAAATTGCGTATTTAGCTTTTTTTAACATTAAATCCTCCAATAAATTTCTAGTGCTGATGTTTATCGCCTTATATATGGTATTTACAAACTTATTTCTTATACCACCGTTTTATTTTAACATAATAAAAACCTATAATCAATAAAGATTACAGATTATTTCATTTTTCGACACATGTAGTTTTTGCTAAATTAGCACAAATTTATAGTAACATAGTATAAAAAATGTTATCTGAGCCAGATAAGGATAGGGGTTAGGGCTTTTTCAATTTTGGCCTAATTGAATTCATGTATACATTTATGAATATTGTAAATGCGT
>CAZTML010000003.1:0-26741 GCA_964614935.1 uncultured Clostridia bacterium
GGAATTCTTTGATGATTGAGCATTTTCAGAAACTTATATCCTTTGAGGTAATAGACCCAGAGATATGGTATACAAAGGTTAAAAAGGTATATTTGGAGTGGGAAAGAAGATATGGTGACTTTGAGGAATATTTAGAAATAATAGCTGGTGTTTATTTGGAAGAGCTAGTTGGTATCAACAAATCCTATATTGAATATATTGCTGATCATGTTATAAAATTAAATGGAGATATGGTCTATAAATATTCTAGAAACCAAATCGAATTTCATAAAAAACAAGGCCATAAGATATTTTTCATTTCTGGCAGTCCGGATTTTTTAGTTTCTAGAATGGCTGAAAAGTACCAAGCTACAGATTACAGGGGAAGTATTTACAAAGTTGATTCTAATAACTTATTCACCGGTGAAATAGTGAAAATGTGGGATTCTGAAAGCAAGCAAAGAGAGCTTAATAACTTGATTGAAGAACATAATGTTGATTTGGAAAAGTCCTATGCTTACGGTGATACAACAGGCGATTTTTCAATGCTAAAAATAATTGGAAACCCCGTAGCAATTAATCCAAACAGGGAATTGCTCTTGTCTATAAGGGAAGATGAAGAGCTAAGTAGAAAGACTACTGTAATTGTTGAACGAAAAAATGTAATATATAAATTAAACCCAAATGTCGAAATATTGGGAATGTTGAAATAAATAAAAACATTTTACTTGACAAGCCATAAAAGGGTGTTATAATTATAATAATATTTTAACAAGGACATAATAAAACCGTGGAGCACACGGGGATGGAGAAGCCCCTACTTCATTAAGTGGTGGAAGTATGTCACAAATAATGACAATAGAATATTCGGATGACTGATATGGGAGGTTTTCGACCGTATCATGACGAATCTCTGGAGAGACCAATGTTGGCGCCGAAGGGGCAAGGCTTAATAGCCGTAAACTCTCAGGCAAAAGGACAGAGCTCAGTAGTGTTTTTATAGCATGATTAACAGAGGTTTTATTTTTGACCTCTGTTTTTTAATATAATAAATTCAATTTTAAGAAAATACAGGAGGAAAAAATGCATAAGAAATTATTTATACCGGGACCGGTTGAAGTAAAAGAAGATGTGCTATTAAAAATGGCAACACCTATGATCGGCCATCGTACAAAGGATGCATCCATTTTACAAAGAAGTATATCTGATAAAATGAGAAAGGTAATGTATACACAAAGTGAAATTTTATTATCCACTTCTTCTGGCAGTGGCTTAATGGAAGGAGCAATTCGTTCTTGTACGAGAAAAAAAGCAGCTGTATTTTCGGTAGGGTCATTTGGTGATAGATGGTACAAGATGGCAAAGGCAAATAGGGTTGAAGCTGATATTTTTAAATCAGAATTAGGAAAGCACACATCAGCTGAAATGGTTGATAAAGCATTAGAAACAGGTAAGTATGATTTAGTTACCATAACCCACAATGAAACTTCTACAGGAGTTATGAATCCCGTTGAAGAAATTGCGGAAGTAATGAAGAAGTATCCTGAAGTAGTATGGTGCTTAGATGCTGTCAGCTCCTTAGGAGGATCTAAAATAGAGGTTGATAAACTTGGTGTTGATATTTGCATTACTTCTACACAAAAGTGTTTAGGCTTGCCTCCAGGAATGGCTATTTGTTCATTTTCAAATAAGGCTTTAGAAGCGGCAAAACAAGTAGAGTTTAGAGGCTTATATCTTGATCTTCTAGACATTTATAACTATATTCAGAAAAAGGACTACCAGTATCCGTCAACTCCATCATTGTCACATATGTTTGCACTAGATTATCAACTATCTAATATACTAGATGAAGGTCTTGATAATAGGTTCGCAAGACATATTGAAATGGCAGATTATGTACGAGGCTGGGCTAGGGAATATTTTGAACTATTTACTGAAGATAAATATTTATCTAATACATTAACAACAGTTAAAAATACAAGGAATATCAGTGTAGCTGATTTAAATAAAAAACTTGGCCAAGTTGGTTATTCTATTTCTAATGGTTATGGTGACTTAAAGGAATTAACTTTTAGAATTGCCCATATGGCAGATACTACATTAGATGATGTTAAAGAATTAATTGATGAAATAAATAAAATATTATTTTAATCTAATAGACGGAGGAAATATTATTATGAGGGTTATTGTAACAGACAAAATGGCCGAAGATGGCATAGTATATTTGAGAGAAAAGGGTTTTGAAGTAGATACTAAATTTGGAATTCCTAAGGAAGAATTACTTGAAATTATTGAAGATTACGATGCAATAATAGTAAGAAGTGCAACTAAGGTAACCGCTGATGTAATTGAAAGAGCTAAAAATTTAAAGGTTGTAGGTCGTGCAGGAAGCGGTACAGATAATATTGATGTGGAAGAATGTACTAAGAAAGGTATAGCAGTTGTTAATACGCCTTTTGGAAATACAATGGCAGCAGCAGAACTTACCATAGGTATGATTTTCTCATTGTTCAGAAATATTCCACAGGCCTATATGGCAGGCAAAAATAGTGATTTTAGAAGGAACAATTTCGTTGGAACAGAACTTAACGGAAAAACTGCCGGTGTAATAGGTATGGGCAGAATAGGAAGCATTGTCGCTTCATCTCTTAAATCATTAAATATGAAGGTTGTAGCATTTGATCCTTATGTTACTGATGAAACATTAGCTAAGTATGGAATAGAAAAATGCGAAACATTAGAAGATTTGCTTAAACAAGCAGATGTAATTACAGTCCACATTCCAAAAACACCAGGTAGCAATGGTTTAATTGGTGAAAAAGAATTTAAGCTTTGTAAAAAGGGAGTAAGGATTGTAAATGTTGCAAGAGGTGGAATTATTAATGAAATGGCACTTTACAATGCTATAAAAGAAGGTATTGTTCATGGAGCTGCCATAGATGTTCTTGAAAAGGAACCTAATTTTAATAAAAAACCTGAAGAACAAGATTATGCAAACCCTTTATTAGAATTAGATAATGTAATTTTTACCCCTCACCTTGGAGCGTCTACTGAAGAGGCAAGCTACAATGTAAGTACCGATGTTGCAAAGTATGTTGAAGCAGTTTTAAATGGTGAAATAGTAACTGCTGTAAATATGCCTCCTATGAAGATTAAGGATATGAACGAAATAAAACCTTATGCTCAGTTGGCTGAAATGCTTGGAAAAATTTATTATCAGACAGAGAAAGAACTTGTTGAAAAAATAGAAATTATATATAGCGGTGATTTAGTTGAGAAAGATACAAAGATATTGACTCTTTCTGTTTTAAAGGGTTTCCTGGATTCTACTTCTACTGATAAAATTAATTATGTAAATGCTCAACTTATAGCTAAAAATAAGGGAATTCAAGTTGTAGAAAGCAAGAATTCAAAACTTGATAAGTATACAAATTTGATTACAATTAACTTTACCACTAAGGAAAAAACCTTGACTGTATCAGGAACTGTTTTTGCTAAAGAAGAATTAAGAATTGTTGATTTTTACGGATACTTACTCGATTTTGAACCTGCTCCGCGTATAATAATAGTACAAAATATCGACCAACCGGGTATCATCGGGAAAATAGGTACTGTGCTAGGAGCTAACAAAATAAACATCGCTGCTATGCAATGGAGCAGAAATCGTAAGAAAAATAACAAGGCTGTTGCCTTTGTAAGTGTGGATTCTTTTGTAAGCGATGATGTTTTAGAGTCCTTGCGTAAAGTTACTGGGGTATTGAAGGTTTCAAAGATAAATTTGTAGGTGGTGCCAGGCACCGAACTGTTAACTTATTTTCTTGCTGCAATTGCAATGGATCCAGCTTATGGAGATTGATACTAGTTACCAATAAGTTAATAAAAAGGTAGAAATCATTTTTAATGATTCCTACCTTTTTTAGTGTGCTGATGTTGTTATAAAGCCTATTTAATTAATTTCAATACTTCCCTAAATTCCGGTGTTCCAGATATTTTAGTTAAATCAAATGTGATTAATTCCGTACTGGTGATTACTGCACCCATGTCTCTAAGTAGGTCAAGAGCATTGTTTTTAATTTCATCTTGTCTTGAACCTACAGCATCAATAGGAACAAATATTTCATAGCCATTTTTTAATAAGTCTCGTATTGTTTGAAAAACACATACGTGAGTTTCAGTACCTGTTACGATGATTTTTTTCTTTTTTGTTTCACTGATAAGGTCTAAAAATCCATCCTCTAAACAAGCTGAAAATGCTACCTTGTCAAATTTAATTGCATTGCTAAAATGTTGTTTTAAGTCTTCAACTGTAGGGCCTATACCTTTGGCATAGTGCTCCGTATATATTATCGGTATATTTAGCATGTTTGCCACTTGTATTAAGCTTTCGTTGTTATTTACCAGCTCTTCCTTCCTGCTTATGACAGGTAATAATTTTTCTTGAACATCAATTACCAATAGCAAAGTATCTTCTCTGTTTAAGTAAAATTTCTCCATTAGCTCCTCCTCTTTTTTTGTATATTATACCAAAATAACTTGTATATTTCAACAAAGAAATGAAAGATGTTGGTCGTGAAAAGTGTCATTGCAGAATAAAAATAAAATAATTTGAATATGCACATAGAATGGTTTATAATGTATTTATTATTAAATTTACCGGGAGGTTATACAATGACAATTTTAATAGATAAGTGTACAAAGTTAAAGGAAGCATCTTATTTATTGTCTGATGCTTCAACGGATTCAAAGAATAAAGCATTAGAATTAGTAGTGGAAAGTTTGAAAAAAAATACTGCATATATATTGTCTGAGAACTTGAAAGATGTGAAAGCTGCAAAAGCAGCAGGAACTAAGGATAGCCTTATTGATAGGCTCAGACTTGATGAAGATAGGATTCAGGGAATTATTGATAGCATTGATACAATTATTAGGTTAAAGGACCCTGTTTGGTCAAGCAATGATGTGTGGACATTAGAAAATGGATTGACTATTAGCAAGATGACTGTTCCTTTGGGAGTTATCGGTATTATTTATGAGTCAAGACCTAATGTAACTGTGGATGCATTTGCATTGACATTAAAAAGTGGCAACTGTGTCTTGTTAAGAGGTAGCTCATCAGCTATTAATTCAAATATTGCCCTTGTTAATGTAATTAAAGAAGGCTTGAGAGCAAGTGATATAAGCGAGGATGTAATCCAGCTTATTGAAGATACAGATAGAAGTTTAGTGAAGGAAATGTTAACATTAAATGATTATATTGATGTAATTATTCCAAGAGGTGGATCTGATTTAATTCGCTTTGTGGTGGATAATGCTACAGTTCCTACTATTGAGACTGGAATTGGTAACTGCCATGTTTACGTGGATGAAAGCGCTAAATTAGATGATGCTGTAAATATAGTTATAAATGCCAAGGTCCAAAGACCTGGGGTATGTAACGCTTGTGAAACCATATTAGTTCATGAAGGTGTAGCACCTAAGTTTTTACCTATGATTAAAGATGCTTTAAAAGATAAAGTGGAGTTAAGAGGATGCCCTGAAACTAAAAAGATAATTGATGTAAAGGAAGCTAAGGATTCAGACTGGGCAGAAGAATATCTTGATTACATTCTTGCGGTTAATGTCGTAAAGAACATAGATGAAGCTGTAAAGCATATACAAAAGTTTGGCACAGGCCATTCAGAAGCAATTGTTACTGAAAATTATACAAATGCTAATTATTTCTTGAGAAAGGTTGATGCAGCAGCAGTATATGTAAATGCATCTACACGATTTACCGATGGTGGAGCCTTTGGTTTTGGAGGAGAAATGGGCATAAGCACTCAGAAAGTTCATGCTAGAGGACCTATGGGCTTAAATGAATTAGTAACAGTAAAATATACGGTTGTCGGCAATGGACAAATCAGAAAATAGGAGTATATCATGATCTCGGAAATAATGAAGAAGAGCAGAAAAATTGTAATTAAAATTGGAAGTAACACACTGTCAAATGAAAATGGCACAGTAAACCATGACTTTTTAGAAGACTTATGTAGGCAGGTATCATATCTTATCAATGAAGGAAAGCAAGTGGTTATAGTTACTTCAGGGGCAAGAATTTCAGGTGTCGGTCGAATTAATAAATGGTCTAGAAAAGAAGATTTAAACTATAAGCAAGCTTTATGTGCAATTGGACAGGTTGAGCTCATGTCAGCATACAACAGCCATTTTTCAAAGCATGGAATATATATCGGCCAGCTTTTATTGACAAGAGAAGATTTTCTGGACAAGAGTAGAACTCTAAATATTAGAAATACCTTGTTTACTCTAGTTGATGAAGGCATAGTGCCCATTGTTAATGAAAATGATACTGTGTGTGTGGAACAGATAGAAATTGGTGACAATGATACATTAGCAGCATATACTGCGAGTCTTTGGAATGCAGATTTGTTGATATTATTGAGTGATATAGATGGTGTTTATGATAAGAATCCTAAGGAACATGCCGATGCTAAACTAGTGGAAGAAATAAGGAATATTGATAAAGATTTAGAAAAGATTGAAATTGGAAAGTCTAATTCCTTTGGTACCGGAGGAATTGAAACTAAAATTGAAGCTGCACGAATTATAAATCAATATGGAACACCTATGATATTAGCAAATGGTAAGCATAAAGATATATTAGAGGCTCTTTATAAGGGAGAAACTAAGGCTACAGTATTTTTAGCGGAATAAAGTTATTTATGTGGTGGCTGGCTGGTTGCCGGTTAAGTTATTAGGGTCAAAATTGATGGAGGGGGATATGAAAAACATTATTGAGGATAGGCCGTATATTTCATGGGAAGAAATTGGGGATTTTATGGTGGCAGCATTTGAAAAGGTTGGGGTGCCTCATGAGGACGCTTTGATTTGTGCTGATGTCTTAATGGAAAGCGATAGAAGGGGAATCGAGAGTCACGGTTGCAATCGATTCAAACCTATTTATATTGATCGTATTTTGGCTGGTATTCAAAGGCCGGTAACTGAGTTTGAAATAATAAGAGAGACACCTACTACTGCAGTTGTAGACGGACATGACGGCATGGGTATGATAATCGGACGTAAATCAATGCAGATGGCTATTGATAAGGCCAAAAAGTACGGCATGGGAATGGTGGCAGTAAGAAACTCTACACATTATGGTATTGCAGGATATTATGCAACAATGGCAACAAAGGATAATATGATAGGGATAACCGGTACAAATGCAAGACCTTCAATAGCTCCCACATTTGGAGTGGAAAATATGTTGGGTACAAATCCTTTAACTATTGGTCTTCCTACAGATGAAGAATTTCCTTTTGTTCTGGATTGTTCTACTAGTATCACTCAAAGAGGTAGAATCGAATATTTTGCTCGTTCGGGAATGGATACACCAAAGGGAATGGTTATTGGCAGTGATGGTTCTGCTATGACTGATAGCAAAGAAATACTGAAGGCACTTGTCGATGATAATGCTGCCTTAGCTCCTTTGGGAGGTATAGGGGAAGAATTAGGCGGTTACAAAGGATATGGATATGCAACTGTTGTTGAAATTCTTTCTGCTGCATTACAGACCGGGAACTATTTAAAAATGCTGACAGGTATTGGTCAGGATGGAGAACAGGAACCATATCATCTTGGACATTTTTTTATAGCAATAGATACAGATGCGTTTATGGGCAGTGAAAGTTTCAAAAAAACTACCGGTAATATTTTAAGAGATCTTCGTGCTTCTAAATTAGCACCTGGACATGAACGAATTTATACAGCCGGTGAGAAAGAATATTTATCCTGGTTGGACAGAAAAGATAAAGGAGTGCCTCTTGGGGAGGCTGTTCAGAAGGACTTAATTCAAGTCAGGGATAATTTGGATTTGGACTTTAGGTTTCCTTTTGAGTAAAGATGGTGCTTGTAGAACGAAAAATAAATTTTTCACCAACCCTTATTGAAAGACAGAGTGTCAGGATTATTTAAACTGACACTTATTTTTTTGTTTTCTTTTTTAGTACTTTGTTATATAATGGGTATACAAAATATTATTTATAAATGATAGCTAAAAATGACTCTGGGGTGATAGTTTGGATTTCTTAAAATTAATAGAACCTATTTTAATAGTTATATTATCCTTGATTTCTTTATATCAATTTAAAATAATAAAAATGCGAGGGAATCTTCTTCATAAATATGAATACATAAGACAAAGATTATTTGAGACTAGTAAAATAATATCTAAAACAAATGATGAATACAAAATATACTCAATTATTTTAGATACTATTGTTGATTTAATTCCAAATGCTACTAATGGGAGTGTTTTGCTTTATAATGAGGATGATGGAAAATTTTATTACAAGGTAATAAAAGGCTATCAAAAGGATTTAGAAAAATTTTCATTTACAAAAGAAGAAACTTTTCTTTATAAAATTAATGAACTTAGGGAAACTGTAATAATAGAAAACCCCTTAGAATTTGACCAAAAAAATGTTCATAAGGATACTGTTGAGGGCCTTCAGGGAATAAACGCACTGGATATCAGTTGTACCTTATCTGCACCTATAAAGGTAGATAATAAAGTTATAGGATTAATTAATATTGACTCAACTATACCAAATCACGTGTTTACAGATTATGATTTAAATTTAATGGATCAAATTAAGCGTGAATTAGAATTGGTTATTAATAATGCTTTAGCACAGAATAAATTAGAGTATCTTGCAAATTATGATGAATTAACGGGTCTTGCTAACAGAAGGACGGTAAAAAAAGAGTTTAATAAGGAACTAGAGAAAAATAAGCATATCAAAAAACAGATGTCACTAGTATTTATAGATTTAGATGATTTTAAGAAAATAAATGATACATATGGTCATAATTTTGGCGATAGGGCTTTGAAATACTTTTCTTGTACACTTAAAGAATTGGTCAGAAAAGATGATGTTGTCGCAAGATTTGCCGGTGATGAATTTGTAATACTGTTTAAAGAAATGGATTTAGCTATGGCAACAAGTAAAATGAATTTAATAATAGAAACATTTGAAACTGGGCCATTTGAAGGTATTACTTTAAAATTTTGCTATGGGATATACTGTGTAGAATCTGGTGAAAATATTAGTTTTGATAGGATTCTAGAACTTGCAGATAAGCAGATGTATGAAAATAAATGTGCTAAGTACTTGGATTAAAAACAGCCCTCATGATTAGATTAATCTAGGTCATGGGGGCTGTTTAACTTATTAATTTTTAAGCATCTTTAACTGTTGATTTTTTAACTTCGTATCCTAGTTTGTCGATAGCATTTTCGATATCTTTCACTGATACTTTTTCATCATCGAAGTTTACTTTTACTTTGCTTGTGTTGAATGATACGCTTAAAGAATCCTTATCTACTCCATCTAATGCTTTAACTCCACCTTCTATTTTCTGTATGCATGATGGACATGTTAATGTGTCTAATTGTATAGTTGCTTTTTTCATTTTCATATCTCCTTTTATTTTTTTATTATATATTTGTGGACATTCCTTTTACTAGCAGAGACTCTCCCTAAGATAGGAGGCATGTCTCCGTACCATATTATTTATATTATACACCATTAATGTTTGTTTTAAATTGATTTAAGTCAATTTTTGAAAATATTTTTTTCTTGTAAGTTAATCGGTTGGTGCCTGGCACCGCATCGTTAACTTTTTCGAGGGCAGAGCCCTCGTCATTCTGAACCGCAGGTGAAGAATCTCTCATTAATATCTCAATTTATATTTAAGAAGTCTCATACCATTTAATATAACAACCAATATAGATCCTTCGTGAACTAGCATTCCTATTGACATGTTCATCCAATCACTGAACAATACGCTGGCTAAGAGTACAAGTACAACTCCAACAGCTATAACAATATTTTGAAGCATGTTGCTTGCAGTTGCTTTTGTTAAACCTAAGGCGTGTGGCAAACGGCTGAAATCTGAATTCATGAGTACAACATCTGATGTTTCGATTGCAACATCTGTACCGCTTCCCATGGCTATTCCTATTTGTGCCAGGGCCAAGGATGGACTGTCATTTACTCCGTCCCCAACGAATGCTACTATGTGACCTTTATCTATTAATTCTTTAACATATTCTGACTTATTTTCCGGCAGCATGTGTCCGTGGGCTTCTGTAAGGCCTAATTCACTTGCTACTAAATCAACTGTACCTTGGTTATCTCCTGAAAGAACTACTAAGTTCTTAACGCCTAATTTTTTAAGTTTTTGTAAATCTTCTTTAACACCTGGACGTATTTGGTCACGGATACCCATTAGTACCTGTAACTCACCGTCAACTGATGTAAGAACTAGAGAGTTACCATTCTTTTCAAACCTGGTAATATCTGATATTGCTTTTTCACTTAAATGAACATTTTCTCTTTCCATAAGTGCAACATTACCAACTGCAACTTTATGTCCGTCTATTTCAGCTACAATTCCGCCACCTTTTACAACGTCAGTTTTTTCAACTGTATATGCCTCAGTCTCTCCAATGTAATTCACAATTGCTTTAGCTAGGGGGTGATCCGATTCTTTTTCTACACTTGAGAGGTAAGCTAATACTTGGTCAACATTAGATGCATAAACTTCTTTTTCAGCAACCTCAGGATTTCCTATTGTCAATGTACCTGTTTTATCGAAAACTATTGTATCAACTCTGCTGAAATCTTGAATAACCTCACTACCTTTTAGAAGAACACCGTGTTTTGCTCCATTACCAATACCTGCTACGTTTGAAACCGGTACTCCGATAACCAAGGCTCCCGGGCAACCTAGAACTAATATTGTGATTGCAAGTTCAATATTTTTTGAAAATAACCATACTATAAAGGCTATGACTAAAACTGCCGGAGTATAGTATTTAGAAAACCTATCAATGAAACGTTCAGCTTCTGATTTAGAATCCTGTGCTTCCTCAACTAACTCTATAATCCTTCCAAATGTTGTGTCTTCACCTACACGGTCAGCAACAATTTGAAGTGTACCATTTTCCAATATAGTTCCTGCAAATACTGAAGTATCTTTTTTCTTACTTACTGGAACAGATTCACCTGTGATACTTGCTTCATTTATATGACCTTCACCTGACAAAACTGTACCGTCAACAGGAACCTTTGCACCTGTCTTAACAAGTAATATATCTCCAACGTCAACTTCTTCCACATCTACTTCTTCAAATTCACCATTTTCCATCCTTTTCAAGGCACTTTCCGGTGCCATTTCAGTTAGTTCTTTAATTGCAGAACGAGTTTTATTCAATGTGCGTTGTTCTAAGTATGCCCCAAATAAGAACAAGAATGTAACAATTGCCGATTCTTCAAAGTTTTGAATTAAGAATGCCCCTAAAACTGCTATAGTAACTAATACGTCGATACTTACAACTTTTACTCTTAATGCTTGGTAAGCTTGGATTGCAATTGGTGCAAGCCCTATAATTGAAGCTATTACCAATGACCATAGAACCACATCATGATTCTTTAAAACGAAATTACCGATTAAGGCGATTATTAATAAAATTCCGCTTATTACTGTTATTTGATTTTTCCTACTTAATATTTGTCTTTGCATATTATTTCTCCTCCTCGAATTATTTATTTAAGATTGATATGCTTTATCTACTTCAGATAACATGTTGTATACTGATGCATACCTTTCGCATACATTCAAATTAGTCTTTGCTTGATCAATTGTTATGTTTGACATATTCTCTCCTGCTTACTTATTTAATATTATTTTTAATTTGATTTGTTGATTTTATTCTACTAAAGATTTAGGTAATTTGATTTGATTTAAATCAATATTTAGAAATGTTTTACCTTTTTCTTTTGTTATGAAAAATTACTCCAGTATTTTTGTTGAAAACTCAAGTTTCATGCCAATGGTGCCAGGCACCTTTGAATTGAGTTATCGAATAAATCACTCTTCTTAATCTTAATACCGTGTCATTCTGAGAGCATAGGTAGAAGAATCTCAGTTTTTATAAGATTAGATCCTTCGCTACGCTCAGGATGACATAAAAATTAGGGTGACTGATGTTGCATTGACATAAATATACCCAAAATGTTAATATAATTTTAAATTAAAAGTATATTGGGGGACATTATGGTCGATATGCATAATCACATCTTGTTTGAGGTAGATGATGGACCTAAAACAATAGAAGGCTCAATGGAATTAATAAAGGAGGCTGTAAGTAAAGGGGTAACACATATTATTTTGACACCCCACCTAATTAAGAGTAACAGGAATTTAAAACCTCATAAAGCCCTAGGGAATTTTCAAATATTAAAGGAAGCTGTAGACAAAGAAAGTATTAATGTTCAGCTTTATTTGGGAAATGAGGTTTACATAGATCCCTTAGAATATAAATCAATCTTCATTGAAGATAAATTTTACACATTGGCAGGTTCAAAATATATATTAATTGAATTTAATGTAAAGAATCCTCCTTCTAGTATAGGGGAAATATGTTATGAAGTAACTATGCATGGATATATTCCTATAATATCTCATGTAGAAAGATATGAAATATTACATAATAATAGGGAAATGTTAAAGGACATACTTAAAACAGGAGCACTCTTGCAGGTAAATGCTTCAAATATTCTTAATAAAGAGACCAAAGAAAAAAACGAGTATGCACATTATTTATTAAAAAATGAGCTAGTAAATTTTGTAGCGTCAGATGTCCACAACAACACTGACAGGAAGTTTTATTTGGATGAAGCTTATGCTGCAGTTTGTAATAATTACAGCATTGCATATGCTGAAAAAATATTTAAATTGAATCAGCTAAATATTATTAATAGCGCTTGCCAAACGGTGCCTACCAGCGGCTATCCAAGGGTTTAAAAGGAAGAAAACAGTTAGACTTATTCCCGGTTTACCGGGATTTTTTCTTGCGACAAATTGTAGTGTGATATATAATAGAAGAGATTAGTAAAAAAAGAAAGCAATTATAAGAAAGAGGTCAGAAGACAATGGGAAAATATAAGGACATAAGAACAATTGATACACACAATGATACAATGTTAATAGTTATTGATAAAGAAACATGGTTACCTGTAAATAATATAGGCAAGCTTGTTTCTGAAGCACAATTAGACATTCAAAAGATGAAAGCAGGCGGGCTAGATGTTGCTTTCTTTTCTTCCTATACCGGAGGTTTCACACAAGTAGGACGGTCTAACAGTAGGTTGTTGGCACTTATTAATGCCTTGCACTGGACTGAAAAAATGAATTTAGATAAATTTGGACTAGCCAGGTCTGTAAGTGAAATAGAGGAATTGGTTGGTCAAGGAAAATCTGTTGGAGTTCCAACAATTGAAGGAGCTTATTCACTTGAAGAATACAATGCTCTTGACTTGCTCAAACAGTATTATGACCTAGGAATTAGGGCAATTGCCTTATGCTGGAGCAATTCAAATTCTTTAGGCGAAGGTGTTAATGAAAAGTATGTGGATGGAAAACCCTCAGAAGGTGGTTTAAGTGAACTTGGCCTTAAGGTAATTGAAGAAATGAATAGGTTGGGTATGATTATTGACGTATCACACATGAATGAAAGAACTTTTTGGGATACAGTTAAAGCAAGCAAGGCCCCTATTATTGCTTCTCATTCAAATGCAAGGTCTTTGTTTGATCATCCTAGAAATCTTACAGATGAACAAATAAAAGCAATTGCAGATAGTGGTGGTGTAGTGCAACAGAATTTCTATGCTGGATTCTTAGGACCCAAAGCAGACCGAAAACTTAAAAAATTAGTTGACCATATTGATTATGTTGTTAATTTGGTCGGCATAGATCATGTTGGACTAGGTTCTGATTTTGATGGTGGTGGAATGCCCGAGGACCTTCCAAATGCATCATTCTATTATAGGCTTATAGAAGAGTTAGAAAATCGTGGATATAATAAATCAGACATGGAAAAGATAGCAGGAAAAAACACTTTAAGGGTAATGGCGAAAGTTCAACAAGCAGCTGAAAAGTCATTAGAAAAAGCAGACTTTCAGATTATTTCTGATATTGAAATGGGAGAAAAAGTTAATAGTTCGACACCTCTATTAACAGCTAGGGTTTTGAATTTAGATGGTTCTACAGAAGAGGCTAAGTTTAGAGTTATTGTTGATGGTATAGTTTATACATCTGTTAATGTGGTGGATGGACAGTTGAGTTTACAGATTAATGAACCTTTAGTGGAAAAGTTTCATGTAGTAACTTTTGAAGGCACAAGTGGTGGAAAAGTTACTAGAGAAACTAGGATTTTCTATATAGAAGATTAAATCTAGATACACGGGCAATACCTGTGTCATCTGGCCCTATCGCTCAGACAACATTGGAGGAAAAGTGAAAATTACATCTAAAAAACTGATAGTTTACATTGGTGGTTTGTTTCTACTTGCAATAGGCGTTAATATATCAAAGGTTGCTCAGCTTGGAATATCCCCGGTAAGTTCAATTCCTTACGCATTGGAACTTATTTGGGGTATAGAGCTTGGCAAGGCAACCTTATTTTTTAATATTTTATTAATTGGACTACAAATTGCTTTATTAAGGGGTAATTATAAACCTATACAGGTCTTGCAAATTGTATGTACATATATATTTGGTGTTTTCATTACATATACAAGTAGAGGTTATTTGCTTTTTTGGCTTCCACTACCTACATTATACATAATGAAACTTTTATATTTATTGGTGTCTATTGTAGTTATAGGTATCGGTGTATATTTTTACCTTCTTCCTAAATATCCACCTCTTCCAGCTGAGGGCTTAATGAATGTTATAGTAGAACTTAGCAAGGGCAAGTTAAAGTTTTCAAATGTTAAGGTTAGGGTTGATTCTAGTATGGTAGTGATTTCTACTATTTTATCATTGATTTTTCTTGGAGGATTTAAGTCGGTTAGGGAGGGTACAATTTTAGCAGCCTTATTTATTGGTAAAGTTGTAGGCCTTGTTTCTAAACGATATAACCATAGGATTGTCGAGTGGCTTGAAAAATAATATCGGCAAAAATCTATTGATAATTACGGATATAAAGTATTGAGACAAATGGAAGTTGAGGGTCTTGATACAATTTTTAGACAAAGGCTTATAATGTAAGAAAGGAGTGATTGGATGGCAAAGATTTTATTAAAAAACGGTAATATTATTTATGAAGATGGTAGGCTTGAAAAGAATAAGAATATGTATATAGAGGGTGGCCTAATAAAAGAAATCTCCGCGTATAACCAAGATAGCCAAGATAACATAGGTGGAGATTATAAAGTAATTGATTGTACAAATTTATATATAACACCGGGGTTTGTGAATTTGCATACCCATTCACCAATGAATATTATGAAGGGTATTGCTGAGGACATTTCTATAGACAATTGGTTTAATGATAAAATTTTCCCTTATGAAAGTAAACTTGAGGCAGAAGATGTTTATTGGGGGACTATGATTGCAGGTCTGGAAATGATTAATAATGGAGTTACTGCCTTTGCAGACCATTACTTTTTTCAGGAATCTCTTTATAAGGCTGTAGAAGATGTAGGGATTAGGGCAGATATAGCTCCTACAATTTTTGGTCTTGCTGATGATTATGAAGACCAGTTAAAGGATGCCTCGGACTTTGTCAGTAAATTTAAAGGAAAAAATCCAAGGATTAGTTTAAGATTGGGACCACATGCACCTTATACTTGCCCTGGTGACAAGTTAAAAGAAATTGTTAATAAAGCAAAAGACCTTGGAGTAGGCATACATATACATGTTTCAGAAACAAGGGAACAAGTTGAAGAAAGTATTAAATCAACTGGAAAGACACCCATACAAATTTTTTATGAAAGCGGAGGATTTGAAGTTGATACTATAATAGCTCATGGACTTTGGACCTCAAAGGAAGATTTAAAATATATAAATGAGAAGACTATATTTGCTTTTAGTCCTAAGACTTACATGAAGCTAAGCATGGGCCAAGGAAACATATATAAGTTAAAAGATTCTTTAAATTATTCTTTTGGAACTGATGGGGCAGCCAGCTCAAACACTTTAAGCCCTTTAGAACAAGCAAGGTTCTTTGCTTTACAGGGCAAGTTTACAAGTGGGGATGCCAGTGATTTTGAAACAAAGGAAGTTTGGAAAGCCTTAATGAATGGTCATAAGGCATTTAAGTTTAATACAGGTATAATTGCTGAAGGTTCTGTTGCAGACTTGTTGATTTGGGACTTGAACATGGTTAACACATTCCCAGTTTATGATCCTCTTACCTCAATAATCTACAGTTCTGACTCAGATAACATAAGATATAGCATGGTTGATGGTGACTTTTTGAAATTTGACGGAAAACTAAAAGGAAATACAAAACTCGTATTAAAGAAAGTTGATGAAATACAAAAGAGAATTCTAGAGAGAGGAAAAGGAAAAAGTAAAGTTAATTATTGACTTGATTAGTAATCCTTTATAAACTTTTGCAATGTTTGAAATATAACAATTATGGATATGCTTTATTATACTTATTATTTGATTTAAATAGGAAAAGCATGTCAACAATTTTTTTTCACACTTTATTAGACTATGAATAAAATAGCTATAGTATATAATGAAGGAAGTGATATTTTGGCAATAAAAATTTTTATAGATCAAGGGCATAATCCTGCGGGATTTCATAATGCAGGGGCCTTAGGTAACGGTTTATATGAAGGAGATATAAATTACCAAGCAGGAATTTATCTTGCAAATTTGTTAAGCAATGATTATAGATTTGAATATAGGTTGTCTAGACCTCTCCCTACCACCGTACTTGGAACAAACACTTCAACAAGCTTGGCTGCAAGGGTAAACATGGCAAATGAATGGCCAGCCAATTATTTTTTAAGCCTTCACTGCAATGCTAATGTAAACCCCAGTATCAATGGAACTGAAATGTATATATATCAATTTAATACACAGGCTAATTGGCTGGCCCAGCATATTATTAATGGAATTGTGCGAAATACACGTCTTAGGGATAATGGAATAAGGGAAAATAAATCATTGTATGTATTAAGGAATACTAAGATGCCTGCTGTCTTGGTTGAAATGGGTTATCTAACCAATTTCAATGATGCTATGATTTTACGGGATAATCTGTGGAATGTAGCTTATGGAATTTATTTGGGCTTATTAAGCTATTTTGGCCTTGTACCATTAAACTGATAATAAATCAACAATATTTATAATTAGGGGAGTATAGCAGAAGTGAAAAACCACTGGCAAATCAATTTAGCCAGTGGTTTTTATTATAGATTAGTAATCTAAGTCCTAGATATAACTAAGGTGTGCTTCCATTAAGCCCACTTAGATTGCCTGTGTTGCCGAATCTTAAGTTACGGTAAATCAGGACTATTCTATTCCAAGTGTATTGATCCACAACCCCAGTGACATCTATTCCGAAGAAGTCTTGGAATGTTCTCACTGCCTGTTCGGTTTTGGGCCCGAATATCCCATCTGGTTCAGCCGGCGAAATACCTTCTAACACTGATGCTATATATGCTAAATATTGCTGAAGAATGTATACTCCAGGTCCTTCTGAACCCACCTGGTATGTAATTCCGGGCCACAAGAATGCGGGAAGGGCTATAGCAGAAGGAGGAAGTGTTTCTAAAATCCCCAGTACGGCATCATACATTGCATTCCAAGTTGCTTCGTCTATAAGACCTGTAATTGGTAAAGCAAATACTTTCTGGAATTCCATAATGGCTGTTCTTGTCTGAGTATCCAATACTCCATTAATGTCTACAGAAGGAATGGTATCATAATATGCTGAAAGTACATTCAAAAAATATTGCACAGCTTGGGTTCTTGGTACCACATCTTCAGGTCCAGGGGTAGGAGTATATTCAGGCAGTTCGCTCAAAACGATTCCTTGGGAAGTTAGTTCAGCTAAATCTGTAACTGCTGAATGAATTCTTCTGATCCTATACCATGTCGCCTTATCAATAATTCCTGTTACCTGCAAATTAAATATTCCTTGGAAAGCTTTTACTGCTTCTTGTGTGGTTTCATCAAAAGTTCCACTGGGATTGGGTATTCTTGGAATTGCCGGGTAATTTGTAGCAATAGTATTTAACATAATTTGCATCAGGAGTATATATGGATTATTATCACCTAACTGAAGAGGGACACCAGGATATGTTTCAAAGGCTTCAGCTACGGGAGTATCTGTTTGGATATTTATGTTGTCACCATAATAGTACTGAAGAATTTCATATGGAGTGTAGCCTTGACTTGCCAATTCAACAGATCCCCACTGGAGAAGTCCCGGACACTGAGACACACGGCCATCACAAAACTGTGCATATAGGGGCTCTATTTGACCTTGTCTAGCAATATAAGAGTCAAATAACTCATCAGTTATGGCTGAAACACTGTCAAAAATACCCCTGTTATGCACATATGCTTGATCAAATCTTGTATTATTGGTTATATCGAAATTATAACCTTGACTTCTGTACCATTCTGTAAAGACCCTGTTTAACGCTATTGAAGTAATAGCATAAATGTTAGCTCTAAGTGCCTCCACCGGCCATGTAGGATAAATTTCACTTGATGCAACATTTTTAATGTAGTCAATAAAAGGAACTGTAACATTTTCTGCAGGCTCATTTGGGGCACCTAGATGTACTGTAATTGCTGCAGGTATAACAACTTGTGTAAGTCCAGGTATTCCAATACTCATAATATCACCACCTTAATCATTAGATATGTCAACTGGACTGGGAGGAATAACAAATGTTTGCTCTGGACCCTGGGTAGGACCAGCAGCAGTGGGAATCATTTCAATTTGAAAGTAAGTAGTTGTTTCAGGGAAAATTCTTAAATCTATTATATTTACCGTGTAGTAATTTATTGCCTGAGCCCTTAGATTATAAGTAGAAAAAAAGTATTGGCTACTTTCAAAAGGATCAAGTCGATTATATGTTACAGGCAATGTTATAAGTGGAACTTGACCGTTGGCGTCAGAAGTATAAACACCTAGAACATTTTCCTCTCCAGCTTCATCAAGGGTATAAATTGTTATTAATACATCAGCTACGGGCAATGCTCCTGAGGCAGTAAAAGTACTTATAGACAGATAACCTACTTCTTGCTGGGGTATAGGTCCAGCGGGGGGCTGGGGCTGCTCTTGTTCAGCTTCGGGTGCCGGTTGTTGTGGAGTTGCAGCTTCAGGAGCTTGCTCCAAAGAAAAAATATTCTTGGTAAGCTTTTTTCTTGGCTTGAAAATTTTGTTGCTATCAGATGAATTATATTTTAAAAATGATTCATGTTTAAATGGATTGTTCTTATTTCTCAAAACATTCACACCTTCCTTTTTTACATAATGAATATAATATTATATGCAAGTAAAATTAATTTGCTTATGTAATATTTAAGGTTGAATTTTTAAATGCTGAGATCCTTTGCTACATAGGATGACAAAATCGCAATTAGACTTTTGGTGTCACCACTTAATGTTTTCTGGTTTTCTTAATGCTTGATGTTTGAATATAGGAACCTGATATTTTACTCCTAAGGCTCGGACAATGTCCTTGTAACAACCTTTTAACTTATCATGAAAAACAATCCCATCGATGCCGCCAATTATAGCATCTACGCAAGAAGATGCTTTTTCTACACCCTGTTCTCCCTCGTATTCACCGGAAACAAGCCATTGGTTTGCAATTATATGAGAAATTCCGAAAAAGTCTTTTCCGTTATTCCAAGATGTATGAACAGATTCTGCAAAATTAGGGTCAAAATGCACTCCGCCTACACAAAGTAGATTGTGAAGATTCATATCTTCTCCTTCTTCATCAAATATGTGAAGAAGGGAAAGCGCAAGTACCCTACATGCATCTTTATTAAACCAGCTTTCTTCTTCACTTCCTACCTCAATGTCCACCATGGGAACGGGATAATTAAGCAGAAGTTGTGGATCTCCTTGGCCTTCATGGACTCCTGACCAGTGAGTTGCTTCGGTTACAATAGAAAATTCTCCTAAGCCCATATCTTGTCGTAATTTTTCCATGGACCACATGAGATTATGCATATATAAAGGATTAGCTGGTCCATAGCAACCTGAGTTTACGTCTCCGATGGAATGCACAGTAATCACCTTATCAGGTGCATTTATACCTTCATGCCATGTAACCATTCCTCCCATGTCAAAATCAGAGAAATACTTGTTCATTTCCGGTAGATATTTTGGATAATCTCTGCATATAGCGATTTTTGTTGGAACGAAATAAAATTCGTTATTATTTTTATCTGTATATCTATATACTTCTTTTCCGTCAAATGTAAAATCAACCTTATTATTTAAATAACCTTCTGCTTTAAGTATATCCCAAACTAGGTAACTGACATAACCCCAGTTGTGATCGTCACATATGTAATAAACGACTTTTTTACCCTTCTTCATGTAGGCCACTCCCTAATATTAATTTTTAAATAGTATTATACCACTTTTCTAGAAATTGACAAATGATTTTACATAACTTTTACAAACTGCACTATAAAAGTATATAAAGTGTATGATGAGGGGACTGGCTTGCTGTCATTTATAAATGTTGGAATTATATAAGCTTTTGCTATTGAAGAATATTGAATTATCGGATATTATTAATTTAATACAATAGTAAAAATAAATACTCGATGTTAGAGGGTGTAGCCCTCGTCATTCTGGTGAGGTTAATCTTTCGCTTAGAATTATCACGTGTTACCCACACCACGGTAAACGAATGTTTTCCGTTTTGTCATCCTCAGTGTAACGAAGGACCTCATATCATTAAATTCTGAGATTCTTCACCTGCGGTTCAGAATGACACGCTGCTTTGCAGCTTATTCATAGCAATGAATAAGCATATTAATAAAACTATAAACTATAAGGAGAAGTTATGAAATCACAAATATGGGCTCATAGAGGAGCAAGTTTTTATGCACCGGAAAATACATTGGAAGCATTTGATATAGCTGTAAAACAAAAATCTGACGGTGTTGAATTGGACGTCCAACTTTCAAAAGATGGAGAGTTGGTAGTAATTCATGATGAAACCATTGACAGGGTAAGCGATGGTAGGGGCTATGTAAAAGACTACACTTTAAATGAATTAAAGAAATTCAATGTTGCTAAACTCTTTCCTCAATATGGATTTTCGACCATACCTACTTTAGAAGAAGTATACAGTTTATTAAAGCCAACTGAATTAAATATCAATGTGGAATTAAAAACAGGAAGTATATTTTATGAAGGGATTGAAGGTAAATTGATTGATTTAGCTCAGAAAATGAACATGGAGGACAGAATTATTTATTCTTCATTCAATCATTACAGTCTTTTAAATTTAAGAAAGTTAAATAAAAACGTAGAAATAGGGTTACTAGTATCAGATTTATATGTTGATGTTATAGATTATGCAATAAATTTAGGGGCAGATGCCTTGCATCCAATAGGGCATATGCTCAAGCTACCTGGATTTATTGAAGAAAGCAAAGCAAAAAATATGAAGCTTCATGTTTGGACAGTAGATAATGAAGAGCAAATCAAGCTCCTTAACCAGTATGGAATAGATGCAATCATTACTAATAAACCGGTAATTGCTAGAAAAGCTATTGGTTGGTGAATTAAATGGCGAGGGGACAGGGTTGCTGTCACAACATTTCTTAACCATTGTACAAGGTCTGTCCCCAGAATTCCCAGGATTCATGTTGTAGTATATTAAAAGTATTTCATTAATTTGAATTGTTTAAATTGACTACCTTTATAATTTTTTATATAATATTTATAACAATAAATTTTTAGGGAGGACAGAATGTCAAAGAAAACGATTCCAATAATTTCTTTTGCAGTCATTGCATTATTAATTGTAATATTTGCTTTTAGTCAGAAAGATCATCCAGCTATTGAGGCCTTTGGTAATCAATTTGAAATTGGTAGTCTAGATGAGTTTGAAACTGGTGTTGAATTTAACAATGTTGTAACAACGGACAGGGTAAGTGATGGGGCTCTTGAATTAAAAGCAATAGATGGAAAATATTCTAGTGATGGTTATTATATATCACAAGAAATTGATGTCCCAAATTTTAGGGCTATGGTTGCATCTTGGAATAGTGATACACCCCCAGGGACTTATGTTGAAGTTGAAGCTAGAGCCTTAGTTAACCATTTCAATGACAAAGAAGAAGCTGTTCAAACTTGGTCTGATTGGCTGTCTTGGGGAAAATGGAGTCCTTTTGTGGAAAGAGCATCATCAAGCGCTGGTAAAGAACTGGCAGGCATTTCAATTGATGAGTTCCTTATATATGGAAGTAAGGGTGAAACAGCCAGCAAGGTACAGTTGAAAGTTAACTTACACACAGATGACCCTAGTGTAACACCTGTAGTAAGATTTCTTCATGGTAGCTTAAAGAATTCATTATCAGGGCAAACAATAGAGAAAGTTTTCAAAGAAGAGGTTGATACTGAAAATTTAAATAAAAATATTGCCGCCCCTAAGTTGTCACAAATGATTAGAGATCCAAAAACAGCAAATAGTATCTGCAGCCCTACAACCATTGTTATGATGATGAACGCCATGGGAGAAGGCTTATTGCCTGAAGAAGTGGCTCAGAATACATATGATTATAATTATGGTTTTGGAAATTGGGCTTTTGCAGCTGCTTCCTTAGGATCTTATGGCTATAAATCATATGTTGACTATTCAGATATTGAAGGTTTGAAGCAAGAAATAGCAAAAGGTTATCCTGTTGGAGTAAGTGTGAAATATACAAATGACCTCTTCGATGGTACCGGTTATCCTCTTGTAGATGGTGCACCGGGAGCTACCGGAGGACATATAATTCTTGTAACAGGTTTTGAAACAATTGACGATGTTGAATACGTCTTGGTTAATGATTCATATGCTCCTGATAATGAAACTGTTGCCAGGAAATATAAATTGAAGCAATTCGATAAAGCTTGGCAGACTCGTATAGCATATGTAATCAGAGATAAGGAAGAGAATGCAGGCCTATACCATACTGAAAGAATAGAAGCAAAATTAGTTGAAAGTAATGAACCTGGAGAATATCAGGTATTTGTAGGTGATGAAAATATAAATATTCAAAACTTCGGAGGCTCAATAGCGTATACAACTAATGACAGCTTAGAATCTGATCAAGTTTCTTACAAATACCCTATAGTTACTAGTAATAATTCCTTAAAATTTACAGAAGAAGAATTGAAAAATCCTGATTTCAAACTTTATATAATAACTGACTCGGGGTATGTGTATGTAGCAACGGAATAAAAGATAATGGAATAACAAGGGGACGGGGTTGCTGTCTTAATTCTATCCTTCTTTGAAGTTTCAAGGCTTAACCTTGGAATTTCAAGGTCCGTCCCCAGAATTCCCAGAATTCCTTATATTAATTCTGAGATAATATCTCCCATTTGGCTTGTTGAAATTAGTTTATCTCCTTTTTTTGCAATGTCTGGTGTCCTGTACCCTTTTGATAGGGCTTCTTTGACTGCTCTTTCTATATTTTCTGATTCTTCCTGTAAATTAAATGAATACTTTAGCATCATTGCCACAGAGAGTATTGTTGCAATGGGATTTGCTTTTCCTTGCCCAGCTATGTCGGGGGCAGAACCGTGAATGGGTTCATACATGCCATAATTATTTCCTAATGCTGCAGAAGCTAGTAGCCCTATTGAACCGGTTATCATACTTGCTTCATCGGATAGTATGTCTCCAAACATGTTTTCTGTTGCTATTACATCAAATTGTTTTGGGTTTATTACAAGCTGCATTGCTGCATTGTCAACGTACATGTGGATTAATTCTACATCAGGATACTTAGGGGCAACTTCTTCGAAAGTTTTCCTCCACAATCTAGATGTTTCCAATACATTTGCCTTATCAACGCTAGTTAGGCGCTTACTTCTTTTTTTTGCTGTCTGGAATCCTAGGTGGGCAATTCTTTCTATCTCATACTTACTATATTCCATTGTATCTATAGCCTTATCGTTGCCTGAATATTTTTTCCCGAAATAAATTCCTCCCGTTAGTTCTCTGATAATTAAAATATCTAGGCCACCTTCGATTAATTCTGCTTTTAGGGGGCATGAATCTTTTAATTCATCGAACATTACAGCAGGACGTAGGTTGGCATAGAGTCCTAATTCTTTTCTAAGCTTTAAGAGCCCACTTTCCGGCCTTATATTGCCCGCGACCTTATCCCACTTAGGACCTCCCACCGCACCAAAGAGTAATGCATCAGTTTTTCTGCATATATCTAATGTTTCATCAGGCAGGGGATTACCTGTCTGGTCTATAGCAGCTCCACCTGCTAATGCTTCTGTATATTGAAAATTATGTCCGTACTTTTTACCAACTTTATTTAGAGCCTTAATTGCTTCATCAATTATTTCAGGTCCTATACCGTCACCTTTAATAAGAGCTATTTTGTAGTCCATTTTATTACCTCCATTGATAAACTGCGTTTGTCATATTGAGTTACTCGTCATTGTTATGAATAAAGGGCGTAGCCCGTGTCATTGCTATGAATAAGCTGTGAAGCAGCGTGTCATTCTGAACCGTAGGTGAAGAATCCCAGAATTTAAAGATATGAGATCCTTCGCTATCGCTCAGGATGACAGGGGGCTAAAGTCCTCAGTATTACAGAATGTTTACTGCAATTTATTTCTCACATATCCAACCAGTCCGTCGTTTTTTATTATTTTTTGAATGAATTCAGGAAAGGGTTCAGCCTGGTAGCTTTCATTTCTTGTTATATTTGTAATTATTCCTGTATGGAAGTCTACAGAAACTTCATCACCTGCTTGTATTTTTTCCGCTGCCTCATCACATTCAAGAATTGGAAGTCCAATGTTGAATGAATTACGATAAAATATACGAGCATAGTTTTTGGCTATAACACATGAGATTCCTGCTGCTTTTATTGCTATTGGAGCATGCTCACGAGAAGAACCGCAACCGAAATTTTTAAGAGCTACTATTATATCTCCTCCATTAACTTGCTTTATAAAGTCTTTATCTATATCTTCCATGCAATGCTTGGCTAATTCCTTATGGTCTGTTGTATTTAAGTGCCTTGCAGGAATTATTGCATCTGTGTCTATATCATTTCCATATTTAAATACTTTTCCTTGTGCTTTCATTTTATGCCTCCTCTTCAATTTCGTCAGGATTTGCTATTTTGCCTTTAAGGGCTGATGCTGCTGCAACGGCTGGGCTTGCAAGATAAACTTCCGATCCAGTGTGGCCCATACGACCTACAAAGTTTCTGTTGGTTGTAGCTACTGCTCTCTCCCCATCAGCAAGTATTCCCATGTAACCACCTAAACAGGGTCCACATGTAGGAGTGCTTATTATTGCTCCTGCATCAATAAATATTTCTGCTAATCCCTCCTGGATACACTGTTTGTATATTTTCTGAGTTGCCGGAATAATTATGGTACGAACATTGGGGCTTACTGTTTTACCCTTTAATATTTTTGCAGCCACCCTCATATCATCTATTCTTCCATTTGTACAAGACCCGATAACAACCTGATGAATTTTAATGTCTCCAACCTGGTCTATAGTTTTTGTATTTTCAGGCAAATGGGGAAAGGCAACAGTGGGTTTTAATCGGCTTAAATCTATGTCTATTACTTGGTCATAAACCGCATCTTCATCTGCTTGGTAAATGGTATAATCTTTAAAAGAATGTTCTTTTATATATCCTATTGTTTTTTCATCAACAGGGAAAATTCCGTTTTTTCCGCCAGCTTCAATTGCCATATTTGATATTGTAAAGCGGTCATCCATGGAAAGTTCTTTTACACCTTGACCTGTAAATTCCATAGACTTGTAAAGGGCTCCGTCTACACCTATCATACCGATTATATGGAGAATAAGGTCTTTTCCACTGACCCACTTATTAAGTTTTCCTGTTAAATTAATTTTTATGGCTGAAGGAACTTTAAGCCACATTTGGCCTGTTGCCATGGCTCCTGCCATATCAGTACTGCCTACACCCGTTGAAAATGCACCTAAGGCACCATAAGTACAGGTGTGAGAATCTGCCCCAAGGACAGTATCACCGGCAACTACCAAGCCTTTTTCAGGCAATAGGGCGTGTTCAATACCCATTTGACCTACATCGAAGAAATTTGTGATGGTTTGCGCTTTGGCAAATTCTCTCGAAACCTTGCATTGTTCTGCTGATTTTATATCCTTGTTAGGAACGAAGTGGTCTAATACTATAGCAATTTTGTCTTTGTCAAAAACTTTATCGGCTCCCATTTTTTCAAATTCTTTTATGGCAACAGGAGTAGTAATATCATTTCCTAACACCATATCCAAGTCTATTTCAATAAACTGTCCTGCTTTTACTTCTTTTAATCCTGCATGCGCTGCTAAGATTTTTTGCGTCATTGTCATTCCCATTTTATTTAGCTCCTTGTCCTTCCTGTTTTTCTTGTTTTGCATAAATCATTTTATTAACTGCATTTAAGTATGCAATTATACTTGATTCTATAATGTCAGTGCTCAAACCCCTACCAATATATACATTGCCATCGTCTTTTAATTTAACAGATGTATCACCAAGAGCATCTTCGCCTTCGGTTATTGAGTTAATTGAGAAGTCATCTAATTCCATTTTTTTGCCTATAATTTTTTCGATTGCTTTAAAAGATGCATAAATTGGTCCTTCTCCCGTAGACACTTCTTCAAAAATATCATTACCTTTTCTGATGG
>CAZTML010000003.1:26841-36796 GCA_964614935.1 uncultured Clostridia bacterium
TCTTTGTCATATACAACTTTTTTCTTATCTGCTAAATCTTTGAATTCTTTAAATGCTTCATTTAATTCTTCCTGGTTTAGGTAATATCCTAATTGATTTAATTTTTCATTGAAGGCATGTCTTCCTGAATGCTTGCCTAATACTAGTTTGTTTGTATCAAGTCCTATTGATTCAGGGGTCATAATTTCATAAGTTTCTCTATTGTTTAAAACACCATGCTGGTGGATTCCTGATTCATGAGCAAAGGCATTATCACCAACTACGGCCTTATTGGGCTGAACCTTAATTCCTGTAATGCTAGTTAACAAGTTGCTACTTCTGTATATTTGCTTGGTATCAATTCTTGTATCTGCCTTTAAAACATCTTTTCTTATTTTTAATGCCATTACTATTTCTTCTAATGCAGCGTTTCCGGCCCTTTCACCGATACCATTTACTGTACATTCGATTTGTGTAGCTCCTGCTTTGATTGCTGCTATAGAATTTGCTACTCCAAGTCCAAGATCATTGTGGCAGTGAACTGACATGTCAACTGTTTTTAAGGCAGGACATCTTTCAATGATGGCAGTAAGGAAGTCATAGTATTCATCCGGAGTTGTATATCCTACTGTATCAGGTATGTTTATTGTTGTTGCACCTGCTTTGATTGCTGTTTCAATTACTTTTGAAATAAAGTCTACGTCGCTTCTTGTAGCGTCTTCAGCTGAAAATTCTATATCGTCACATTTTGATTTGGCGTAAGCAACCATTTTGCTGGTTGTTTGAATAACTTCTTCTTCAGTCATTTTTAATTTATATTTCATGTGTAAAGGTGAGGTTGCAAGAAATACATGAATCCTTGGATGATTTGCATATTTTAAGCTTTCCCATGCCTTGTCTATGTCATCCTTGTGGGCTCTTGCTAAGCTTGTGACTGTGCAGTTTTTTACATTTTTCGAAATTTCCTGTATTGAGTGCAAGTCTCCCGGTGAAGCTGCTGCAAAACCTGCTTCAATAATATCAACCTTCATTCTTTCTAATTGTTGTGCCATTTCAATTTTTTCTTTTAAGTTCATACTACATCCAGGTGATTGTTCACCGTCTCTTAAAGTCGTGTCAAAAATTTTGATAGTTCTTTCCATTTTTCTTCTCCTTTTATATAAAAAAATCCGTCCATGAAGCGTAGTGCATAAAAGCACAGTCTTCAGGGACGGATAAAGTTTCCGCGGTACCACCCAAATTGTCTATTTTTCTATATGTAAATATATAAGAAAAAGACCTCTCAGTTCAGATTCTAACAAATCTTAGCCTGTAACGGGGCATACGTATCTTCCTACTTATTTCAGAAAATCAGCTCAGGAGCGAGTGTGTTTTCATGACAGTATCGGCTTGCACCAGTTGCCGACTCTCTGTGACGTGTCATACTGAAAAGTTTTTTCTCCTTCACAGCTTTTTTAGTAAGTTTTTTAAGATGTTAACACTTAAAATATTTTTTGTCAACACATATTTTTGGAGGCAATTTGTGGAAATTAATAGATGTTAGGATTGTGAAAAATGCAATCAGTATAAAAATTCAAAAACATAATAATTATAATTATACAAGAAGTTTGTAAAATTAATGATAATTACCAAAAAACACTTGACAAAAACCTTTATATAGTTTAGATTAAATAAAATTAATTAAATAAAAATTCTTATCAAGAGAGATAGAGGGAACGGCCCTATGAAGTCTCGGCAACCTACATAGGTAAGGTGCTAATTCCGTCAAAGGTTACTTTGAAAGATGAGGAGTGTTAATAAATTGCTTTCCTCTACTCATTGATAATAGGGGAATTTTTTGTATACCCTAACCCTATTTATTAGAGGAAAGGGGACACACTTCTTCTATAGGGATAGTCTATGGAGGAAGAGGAATGTCCCCAAATATATAAATTGGTGAGTGAGAATGTGATATAGGAGGATATAAAAAAATGATAAATAATTTTAATTTAGAAACAGCATTAGTACAATCATTGGAAGAATTTGTGGAGGGAGAACCGAGAGTTTACCCCTTAGTTCAAAGTACAACATTTAATTATAAGGACCCGGATTTCGTTGCGGGATTATTTGATTTGACTGAGTCAGGACATTTTTACTCAAGAATAAGCAATCCAACTGTCTCGGCTTTTGAAAACAAAATGGCTAAGCTTGAGGGTGGAATTGGAGCAGTTGCAGTAGCTACAGGAATGGCTGCAGCAACTATGGCAATAACAAACATTTGCGATGCAGGAGACCATGTTCTTGCGTGTTCAACTATTTATGGAGGAACTTTTACACTACTTAGTTCAAGTCTTAAAAAGTTGGGAATAGAATCATCGTTTTTTGGTCCTGATGCATCTGAAGAGGAAATATTAGCTTTAGTTAAGGATAATACAAAATTAATATTTGGAGAAACAATTGGAAATCCAGGTATGAATGTTTTGGATTTTGAAACAATTTCTAAGGCAGCTAAAAAAGCCGGTTTACCGTTTGTTGTTGATAACACCATTGCAACACCATATCTTTGCAGACCTATTGAACATGGTGCTGACATAGTAATACATTCAACTAGCAAGTATATAGACGGTCAGGCATCAAGTATGGGTGGTGTCGTAATTGATTCAGGAAAATTCAAATGGGACAATGGAAGGTTCCCGGGATTAGTTGAACCTGATCCAAGCTACCACGGTTTATCTTATTATGAAGCATTTAAAGAGGCAGCATACATTACAAAAGCAAGAACTCATATACTTAGAGATTTTGGTTCTGTATTAAGTCCCTTCAATGCATTTATTTATTTGAGAGGTCTTGAAACTTTGCATGTAAGAATGGATAGACATAGTGAAAATGCCTTAAAGGTTGCAGAATTCTTGGAAGGGCATGAGAATGTAGAGTGGGTGAATTATCCTATGCTTAAGAGCGGTAAATATTATAACTTAGCTGAAAAATACTTGCCTAAGGGCGGCTCTGGCATGGTCTTGTTTGGAATAAAAGGTGGTGCAGAAGCTGGCAAGAAATTTACTAAGGATTTAAAGTGGATAAACAATGTTGTTCATTTGGGAGATGTGAGAACCTGTGTCCTTCATCCTGCCAGCACAACTCACAGCCAGTTAACTGAAGAAGAACAAATTGCATCAGGAGTAATGCCTGAAGCTATCAGGATAAATGTTGGAATAGAAAATATTGATGATATTATAAATGATCTTGAATCAGCACTTGAAAATTAGCGAAAGGATGTTGAAAGATGCCTGTAATAATACCTTATGAACTACCGGCTTTCAAAACTATGGAAGAAGAAAATATTTTTGTAATGAGCAGCGAAAGAGCACAGACACAAGATATTAGACCTTTAGAAATTGCTTTGGTTAATTTAATGCCTACAAAAATAGAAACAGAAACTCAATTTGTTAGACTTCTTTCAAACAGCCCTTTACAGATAAATATTGAATTTATTCATACGGGTAGCCATAAAGCAAAAAATGTTATGGAAAGTCACATGGAAAGCTTTTATAAAAGCATTGACGAAGTAAAGGATAAAAAATATGATGGCATGATTATTACGGGGGCTCCTGTAGAGCTCCTTGAATATGAAGATGTTGATTATTTGGAAGAGTTAAAGGAAATACTTGAATTTTCTCATTCAAATGTTACTTCTGCTATGTATATATGTTGGGGTGCCCAAGCAGCATTGCATCATTTTTACGGGCTTAATAAAAGAGAGTTACCGGCTAAAATATTTGGTGTATTTGAGCATGAGAAAAAGCATGACACCTGTATGCTTCTAAATGGTTTTGATGATGTGTTTTACGTTCCCCATTCAAGACACACTGAGGTTTCGAGAGAAGATATTAAATCTGTGGATGAGCTTATTGTTCTGGCAGAGTCTGAGGAGGCAGGAATTCATATTGCAGTTACTGATGACTATAGCAGAATATTTATTATGGGACATTCAGAATATGACCCTTTGACCTTGAAGGGGGAATATGACAGAGATGTGAGCCAAAATAAACCCATAAATATTCCAAAGAACTATTATCCCAATGATGATCCTTCGAAACCACCTTACGTAAAATGGAGAAGTCATGCAAATTTACTTTTTAAAAACTGGATAAACATTATTTATCAGGAAACACCTTATGAAATAAATGATATAGGAAAGTTTCGTCTAAAAAAACAGTTTTGAGAATATTATGGACTTTTTGGTTAAAGGTGAATTGTGGTTTGCCCTAAATGAAACCAGGCTTACAGAAGATGCTAAAAAATCTAATCTTATTTAATTTACAAATATATTCCACCAGATATTATATGAGTGGTATGGGATGGGGAGAGACCTTCTGAACTCCACATTTTCCACATCCACATTCTCAATCCAATAAATTGTAAAATTATTATTGACAATGAATTTTTATAGTAGTATACTGTATTTTAATGAGAGGTGCAAAATGGAAAAATTAATAGCATTTGTACAACTACATCATCATAGATACAGAGTTTGTAAGTGATTTAGGTCACAGTTACAAGCTCTATTGGTCGTATTCAAAATAGGCTTGTATCTGTGGTGAGTGATAAATATAAAAGTTTTAAGCCATCTGATATAAGTCAGATGGCTTTTTGTATACCTAAATTCTTCGACCTAGGGAGAAAGAAATTGATGGTAGGTCAAACACGAAGAATCCCCAATTTATGTGAGTGATTGTGAGCTGATAAATTGGTAATACTCATGCGCAAGTCATATCGCCATATGTATATTGAATTAACGAATAAGAATAAGTCTTATAAATTTAAGGAGGAGAGATAAACATGAACTTTTCAAAAATTGAAGATGAAATAAAATATTTTCAAAGAATGTTTGTATTGAGAAATGAAATTGAAAACTTTTTGTTTGATGAAGGTTACACAAATATAGAACCTTCCATATTTGAAGGATATGATGAATTTACATCTATTAACTCAAGAATAGATAAAAAATCAACAGTGAAAGTTTTGGACACAAACAGCAATATTTTAATTTTATCCCCGGATATCACAACGGGAATTGTAAATAAATTCATGCCAAAATGGGAGTATGACTTGAAGCTCAAAATTTTTTATTACGGTAAAACTTACAAGCACAATAGCATTGGTATCAAGGAAAACAGGGAAATAGGTGTTGAAATAATAGGGGATAAAAGTCAGGACATCGATGAAAGTACATTAAATACTGCCAACAAAATTATAAGCAAGTACTCTGATGATTATATATTTGAAATTGGAAACAGCAAGTTTTTAAAGGGTATAATGCAGGCTTGTCAATTTACTAAAGAAGATTATGACAATATTTTAGATTTACTATATTCGAAAAACAGACAGGAATTGAATGAATATTTATCAAAAT
Organism: uncultured Clostridia bacterium; assembly: GCA_964614935.1. Classification (GTDB taxonomy): domain Bacteria; phylum Bacillota; class Clostridia; order Tissierellales; family Sedimentibacteraceae; genus Sedimentibacter. Next base: position 32,213 of record CAZTML010000003.1, read on the forward strand.
TACCCTACAAGGAAGCTATGAGCACCTTGCTTAATATTTTGGATTTAGAAGGGACCTATGATGAAATAGCAGACCTCTTAAAGGGTTTGTACTTAAATGACATGATGAAGGCCGGACTTATAGAATTAAAAGCGGTCAACGATTATATGAAAAATATAGGGGACAAAATAATTTTCGACCTTTCAATGGTATCAGAGCTAAGCTATTATGACGGAATCATATTTAGAGGCTATATAAGAGGTTCTAACAAAGAAATCATAAAGGGTGGCAGGTATGATTCTTATACTGAGCAGTACGGTAATAAAATGTCGGCAATAGGATTTACCATAGAAATAGATGAACTGCTTAAGGCTGTATACAAGGAGGTGGAATGATGGGTGTGACTGTTGCAATACCAAAAGGAAGATTGGGGACACAGGCTATTGAAATATTAAAGGCAGCAGGACTTGGGGATTCAATCGATGAAAGTTCAAGAAAATTGGTTTTTAGAAATGAAAATAAAGATATTGATTTCATTCTATTGAAAAACTCTGATGTAATTACTTATGTTGAAAACGGCATAGCTGATGTGGGGATATCAGGAAAAGATATGATTATGGAAAGCTCTGGAGACTTTTATGAGCTCTATAAAATGAATATAGGAAAATGTAAATTATCTGTCGCAGGAATTAAAGGAAAAAAAGTTATTAAAGAAGATACGATTTTAAAGGTGGCTACTAAGTTTCCTGTAACCGCCAAGAGATATTTCACATCCAGAGGTCAAAAGATTAAAATAATTAAACTAAATGGGTCTATAGAACTGGCACCTATTATGGGGCTTTCGGATGTGATTGTTGATATAGTTGAGACTGGCAATACCTTAAAAGCTAACGGCCTTGAAGTTTTTGAAGATATGTACCATATTTCTGCCATGATTATATCAAACAAAATAAGCTATAAATTTAAGCGAAAAGAAATTAAGGAAATAATAGAATTAGTCCGAAAGGAGGAAAAAAATGGTAAGGCTAATTGAAAATAATATAGAAGAATATTTGATTGAAATCCAAAATCGAAATATGCAAGATTACAAAGAAGTATATACAGCGGTAGATGAAATTATAGAAAATGTGAAAAAATATAAAGATCAAGCGCTAAAGAAATACACCTTGGATTTTGATAAAGTTGAATTGGATGATTTAGAAGTTTCAGAAATGGAAATTCAAGATGCTTATAATACTATTGACAAAGACCTTTTAGAAACTATTAAAAAGGCAAAGAAAAATATTGAAGCTTATCATGAAAAGCAAATTAGAAAGGGCTATCAATACAAACCTGAAGGGAAGGACATAATATTAGGACAAGTGGTAAATCCAATCGAAAAAGTAGGAATTTATGTCCCTGGTGGAAAGGCAGCCTACCCCTCAACTGTATTAATGAATGCAATCCCTGCCAAACTTGCAGGAGTAGAGGAAATAGTGATGGTAACCCCTCCTCAAAAAGAAGGGAAAATCAAGGATTCAATACTAGTAGCAGCTGACCTTGCAGGAGTTGATAGAATATTCAAGGTTGGAGGAGGCCAGGCAATTGCCGCATTAGCCTATGGTACTGAAACAATTCCAAAAGTTTATAAAATTACAGGCCCTGGAAATATTTTTGTAGCTGCAGCTAAAAGAAGGGTTTCCGGTTTTGTAGGAATAGATATGATAGCAGGACCAAGTGAAATTTTGATTGTTGCAGATAAGGGGGCTAATCCTGCCTACATTGCTGCAGACATGATATCTCAAGCAGAACACGATGAGATGGCAGCTTCCATACTAATTACAAATTCATATACATTAGCTGAAAATGTGAAGAAGGAGTTAGAAAGGCAGGTTGAGTCATTAGAAAGAAAAGGAATCATAGAAAAATCCTTAAATAGTCATGGAGCTATAATAATAGCCGATTCTATCAAGGCTTGCATTGATTTAGCAAATGAAATTGCTCCTGAACACTTAGAGCTTCTTACTGCAAATCCTTTTGAATACTACAAAAGGATAAAGAATGCCGGAGCAATATTTTTAGGAGAGTACAGTCCTGAAGCTGTGGGAGACTACTTTGCAGGTCCAAACCATACCTTGCCCACAAATGGAACCGCTAAGTTTTCATCGCCCCTTTCAGTAGATGATTTTATTAAAAAAACTTCTCTTATTTACTATGGTAGAGAAGCTTTAAAGGAAGGTGCTGATGATATAGTAAGATTTGCAGAAAATGAAGGTTTAACTGGGCATGCAAATGCAGTTAAAATAAGATCCCTTACTATGTCCAGGATGACAAGAGAATATAAAGGTGGAGAAAATGATTAAATTAAAAGCAAGTGTGGAAAAATTACAAGCCTACTTTGTAAATGACGTTCCTTATAGGGTAAAGCTTGATGCAAATGAAGGAAGCAACTATTTATTAAAGGAAGGCTTTAAAATAGACGATTTTAAGGCTAACTTGTATCCGGACAGCGACTCTAAAGTCCTTAGAGAAAAAATGGCCCTCTACTATGGATGCAAGGCTGAAAATATAATGGTAGGTAACGGTTCTAGTGAAATTATTAATACGGTTATAAATGCCTATTGCGACAAAGGTGAAAAAGTTATGTCTTTTGTTCCTTCCTTTAGTATGTATGAAACTTATTGCGACTTGTGTGGGGCAGTCTATATAGGTGTAGAATCTGAAAAAGACTTTACCAGAAATATTGATAAATTAATTGAAGAGGCAAACCAACAGAAACCAAAAATTGTAATTCTTTGTAACCCAAACAATCCTACAGGTCATGTAATCACGAGAGAAGATATCATTAAACTTTTGGACAATGTGAAAGAATCTTTAATAATATTAGATGAGGCTTATGCAGATTTTTCGGAAATATCAGTCTTAGACTTAATCGATAAATATGAGAATTTAATGGTTATGAGGACTATGTCTAAGGCCTTTGGTCTAGCAGGCCTTCGTATAGGTTCATTAATAGCAAGTGACGAATTGATTAAATATATTTGGAAGGTTAAAATTCCTTACAATATAAACACATTATCTCAATATGCAGCAGAAGAAGCCTTTAATAATGCAGATAGGGTCAAGGATTACATAGAAAGTGTCAAGCTACTAAGGAAAGAATTAAGCAATAAATTGAAAGAATTAAACTTTATTGTATATCCCTCAGGTTCTAACTTCCTATTTGTTAAATCACCGGTTGATAAATTATTTGAAAAATTAATGGAAAAAGGAGTACTCATAAGAAAGTTTAGCGATGAATATTACCGCATAACCATTGGTAGGAAAGAAGAAAATGAAATATTAGTTGAGGAAATAGAAAAATTAGTAGGAGGACAGAAATGAGGAAATTTTCAATAGTTCGTAATACCTTGGAAACTGAAATTGAATTAGAATTAAATATAGATGGTAGCGGCATATCTGAAGTTAGCACAGGAATAGGATTTTTAGACCACATGCTTACATTGTTTGCCTTTCACGGTAACTTTGACTTAAAAATTAATTGTAAGGGTGACTTGTATTCAGATACTCATCACACAGCAGAAGATGTGGGTATAGTTTTGGGGCAAGCTTTTGCTAAAGCTCTTGGTGATAAGAAGGGAATCGAAAGATACGGATTCATGTATCTTCCGATGGATGAAAGCTTGGTTAGAGTTGTTGTAGATTTGGGGGGAAGGCCTTATTTAGTTTATAAGTTGGATTTCAAGAGGGATAATATCGGGACTATGGCAACGGAAGATTTCAAGGAGTTTTTCTTAGGATTTGCAAACAACTCTTTATGCAATCTTCATATCGAATTATTGTATGGTGAAAATGACCACCACAAAATAGAGGCAGTATTTAAAGGCTTGGGTAGAGCCATGAGAAATGCTGTTGAAATAACTTCTGACAACTTGCAATCAACGAAAGGAGTGCTGTAATGATACTTTTTCCAGCAATAGATATAAAGGATAACAAATGTGTGAGACTTACTCAAGGTAAGTTTGACCAGGTAAATGTGTATTCTGATGATCCTGTAGAAATGGCTAAGAAGTGGGAGGCTATGGGAGCTGAGTACCTTCATGTAGTTGATTTAGACGGGGCCAAAAATGAAGGATTTCACAACAGAAAATCAATTGAAAAAATAGCAAAAACCATAAAAATTCCTATGCAAACAGGTGGAGGCATAAGAAACGAAGAAAGAATTAAAAACATGTTAGATGTAGGGGTTGACAGAGTTATTGTAGGCACCATGGCAATTGAAAATAAAGACCTTTTGACAGAATTGGCTAAGGTTTATAAAGAAAAATTAGTTGTATCCATAGATGCATTAAATGGCAAGGTTGCTATTAACGGATGGCAGAAGGTGGGAAATGTAGATTCAGTAGAAATATGCGAATTTTTGGAATCCATCGGCATTAAAACATTGGTTTATACGGATATTTCTAAGGATGGAATGCTTTCAGGACCAAACTTTGATATATATAAAGTCTTATCAGAAAAAACAAACCTGGATATAATCGCCTCGGGAGGAGTCACGACTCTTGATGACATTAAAAGGTTAAAGAAAATGAATATGTACGGAGCGATAATAGGCAAGGCCCTATA
>CAZTML010000004.1:0-29568 GCA_964614935.1 uncultured Clostridia bacterium
TGTTCAATACAGCTATTTTAACCGTAGTAGAACCAATATCTAATCCAACAAGATAATTCATTATGACCTCCAATCAAAGCTATGGGCCTTTAAACATAAATAGCTTAAAATATATTATAACACTTTATATCTTAAAATCAACTTAATTTAAACAGTCCGAATGTATGTTCTGCAAACATTTTTTAGGATTTTTATTAAGAAAAATATATTTTTTCTATTTATATTGATTTATTAAATATCAAAATATGGGGATAAAAATATAAAATTTTTTGATTCTTGAATAGTAAAAGTTCATATGATATAATAAAAACCAGCATTAATTTAGGGAGGGTCACAGATGTATGCTTTGATACTTATTTTAAATGATATTTATAAACTTGACGATATTAATGAATTGTTTTATGAGGAAGAAATTGGGGCTACCTCAATAGATAGCCAGGGAATGGGTAAGGTTCTTTTAGACCATAACATAGATCTGCCAATGCTTGATAGCGTAAGAAAATTGATAGATGGAAGAAAGCCCTACAGCAAAATAATATTCAGTGTCATGAAAGATAAGGAAAAACTTGATAGAGTAGTTGAAAAGATCAAGAAAGAATTAGATTATTTTGATGAGCCGGGAACAGGATTCATGTTTGTAATGCCAGTAGTAGAAGTTTATAGTCACAGTACAGAAAAGTACGGGGAATTAAAATAAAATAACAAAATAGCAATAGCAAAATAGTAAAAGCATGACATAAGGAGAAACATTCAAAGTGAATGTTTCTCCTTATGTCATGCTTTTTTTTGTGTAGCGAATATTATAAATTTTATAAACTCATATAAACATATATTTTAAAAAAAATAATTTATATTGACAACCATTATCAATAGGCGTATAATTATCTTAACAATTGATAATGATTATCAATAACCCAAGATGGAGGACGCTATGACATTAGATAATATAAAACCAGGTCAAGGTGGAGTTATATCAAAAATCGGGGGCCAAGGTTTATTAAGAAGAAGGCTTCTTGATATGGGCTTAACACCAAATACCTGTATTAAGGTAAGAAAAGTTGCACCTATGGGTGATCCCATAGAATTATCTTTAAGATCTTATGTATTGACAATACGAAAAGAAGAAGCATCAAAAATAGAATTGAAAGAGGTATTTGAGGCATGAGTTTTGTAATTGCCCTTGCAGGAAATCAGAATTCTGGAAAAACAACCCTCTACAACAAACTGACAGGATCCAATCAGCATGTTGGTAATTTTCCCGGTGTGACAATAGAAAAAAAGGAAGGACAATTAAAAAAACACAAAGATATTTCTATTGTTGATTTACCAGGAATTTATTCTTTGTCACCATATACAATGGAAGAGGTAGTAACCAGGGATTTTTTACTTAAGGAAAACCCTGATTTAATTTTAAATATTGTCGATGCAACAAATATTGAAAGAAATCTTTACTTATCACTTCAACTTATGGAGTTATCCATACCTATGGTTATTGCGTTGAATATGATGGATGAAGTAACAGCTAGTGGAAATTCAATTGACGTACAAAAGCTTTCCCTTCATTTGGGAATACCAGTTGTTCCTATATCTGCAAGCAAGGGAGAAGGAATATCAGAGCTTGTAGATGTTGTAATAAAATCCCTTAAGGAAAAATCAGGCCCTAAGAAACTTGATTTTTGTGTAGGTGAAGTTCACAAAGCCATACATTCTATTTCGCATTTAATTGCTGATCAGGCAGAAGATGTCGGATATCCTATAAGGTTTGCAGCAACAAAACTTGTAGAAGGCGACGAACTTACTAGAAATAATTTAGAATTATCAGAAAACCAATTGCACATTATAGAACACGTTGTTAAAGATATGGAAGAAGCATTAGATACTGACAGAGAAGCAGCTTTAGCAGACATGAGATATTGCTATATTGAAGACATTTGTTCGGAAGCCGTATTTAAAAAACAGGAAACAAAGGAGCAAAAGCGGTCTGAAAAAATAGATGGAGTACTAACACACAAGTATTTTGGTATACCTATATTTCTTGGAATAATGTTTTTTATTTTTTGGATGACCTTTAATATAGCAGGGGCCCCTCTTCAAGAACTACTTGAAGGAGCAATCGGTACATTTACGGATATTGTCTCAGATGGAATGATTAGTATTGGCGTTAGTGGCTGGGTACATTCGCTAGTAATTGACGGAATATTTGTAGGTGTCGGAAGTGTTTTGTCATTTCTTCCAATTATAGTAATTTTGTTTTTCTTCTTGTCCCTTCTGGAAGACAGCGGATATATGGCAAGAGTAGCATTTTTAATGGATAAACTACTTAGGAAAATAGGATTATCAGGCAGATCCTTTGTCCCAATGCTCATAGGTTTTGGATGTTCTGTTCCTGCAATTATGGCAACAAGGACACTGGCCAGTGAAAGAGATCGAAAAATGACAATTGTCCTGACACCTTTCATGTCTTGTAGTGCCAAACTTCCTATTTACGGAATGATTACGGTAGCTTTCTTCCCTGAACATTCTGCCTTAGTTATGATTGGCTTGTATGTTATGGGTATTGTAGTTGCAATATTATCAGGTTTCTTATTAAAGAACACAATATTTAAAGGGGAGCCTGTGCCATTTGTAATGGAGCTACCTGCCTACAGAATACCTTCAAGAAAAAGTGTTTTAATTCACATGTGGGAAAAGGCTAAGGATTTTATCCAAAAAGCATTCACAGTAATATTTTTGGCTACAATAGTTATATGGTTTTTACAAAGCTTTAATTGGTCTTTGGGTATGGTTGAGGACAGCTCAAATTCTATACTTGCTTACTTAGGTTCCCTAGTTGCTCCTATTTTCAAGCCATTAGGATTTAACGACTGGCGAGCTTCAACGGCACTTATTACAGGATTGACAGCCAAGGAAGCGGTTGTAAGTACCTTGAGTGTATTGACGGGAGCTGTTACAGACATTCAACTTTCACAAGTTTTATATACAATATTTACACCCCTAAGTGCCTTTGCTTTTTTAACATTTGTTTTATTGTACATGCCTTGCATTGCTGCCTTTGCAGCAACAAAAAAAGAGCTTGGGTCCCTTAAATATGCCATTTTAACTGCTGCATATCAAACGGTTACAGCATATATTGCAGGCATGGCTATTTATCAAATCGGAAGATTATTTTTAGGAGGTTAATATGAATTATGCAGACGGTATTATTCTTTTTCTTGTTGTAGCTCTAGTTGGGATAGTATTAAGAGTAATGAAAAATCAAAAGAAAAATGGTGGTGGCTGCCACTCCAGCTGTGGAGGATGCAGTAAGGCAAGCACTTGCTCGTCAAAAAGATAAATAATAATGATATGCTCCTCTGATTACTTTAAGTAGGAGCATATTTATAAAATTGTTCTCAGATAATAATGGGAAACTTTTTAGAATTGAAATATAGTGCAAATACATATTATTTTACTAAAAAATGATTAATTTCATAAAATAATGGTAAAATGTTAATATATAGATCAAGAATGAGGTGCATTATGGAAATTATAGAATCTTATGAAGAATTAAAAGAACTTATTAAAAGCAATGATATGCTATTAATTTATTTCGGAATTGAAAAATGTGGTGTATGTGAGTCCATGAAACCTAAAGTGGAAAACATGATAAAAAACTATCCTAATATTAATGCTGTAATGGTTGAGGCAGATAAGAACTTAAATATAGCTGCAAAATTTAACGTCTTTACAGTTCCCGTAATATTATTATATATTGAAGGGAAAGAAACAATAAGGGAAGCTAGAATAATAAGTCTGGACAATTTAGAAAAAAAAATCGCAAGGTATTGTCAAATATTTTATGTTCAATAATGATCTAGTATTTCTTCAATGCAAGAATTTTAGGTTATAATCATTTTACAACTTCACAAAACATCGTGTGGTCAGCATTTATCAATTCCTTAGCATCCTGACCGCCCAGCCAAGCTTGCATTTCATCATCATTAAAGATTAAAGGCATTCTCTTGTGTATATGAGAAATACTAGAATTGGCACTGCGGGTTATAATGGTAAAGTAAATGTCCATGCTTGTATCAAACAGGCTTAATTGTTTTTCGTCTTCATTTGTTACTACATTGTATAAGCCAGCCATATAAGTGTTGGAGTTTGGATTATTTATTCTATATTTATTTTTGCCAAAAGTCTCTTGTTTCCATTCAAAATAATACGAAGTCGGAACAATACACCTGTTTGAGGGCACAAGTCTTTTAAACATTGCTTTCTCATGTATTGTTTCGGCCCTGGCATTAATTATTACTCCCTTGCCGTCCCATTTAGGAAATCCCCATTTAGCTAAAATAGGCTTCATATTCTTGTCATCTTCTATGTATATAGGTGCAATGTTGGTAGGGAAAATCTCGCCTATTTTATAATTTTCGTAAATATTTTTTTGAGCTTCTTGAATTATTCTTTTGAATTCTTCGTTATCAATATCAATATAATATCTACCACACATATTAAGTTCCTTAAGATTTAGCAGCATGCATTTCTTTGAATACTTTCATAGTGTCGAATACACTTTCGTGAACGACTGATTTTACATCAAATTTAAGCAATTTAAATGTAGTTTCAAGTACAAAACCTATTCCAAACACATAAATAATCGTTCCAACTCCCACCTTTGCACCTAATAGCCAACCAATCAAAAGAACAGTTCCTTCAATTGCTCCCCTAATTAACCCAATAGCTACATTTGGAAACTTCTTTCCTAAGGCAACCATCAAAGAATCCCTAGGTCCTGCCCCGAGGCCCACACCTATATATAAATAGGATGCTATGCATATTATAATTTGACCTGTTAAAAGCATTAAGAGCCCAGTGAAAAAATTCGACATATATGGAATTGTTTTTGAGCCTATAATCAAATCGGCAAACACTCCTATTAATATGGTGTTTAGGATTGTAGCAAATCCGACTTTTTCCTTAAAGAATAAAACCAAAGCAATTAAAATCACGATTCCTGTAATAATTGATACATTGCCATAAGAAATGCCCGTAACTTTATTAATGCCTATACCGAAAGCATCCCAGGGAGCAAGACCAATATCTGCATGTATACAAAAGACTAAACCTAAAGCATATAAAAAGAGACCGACTATTAATTGAATAAACTTTTTAAAATACCTTTCCATAATATCCCCTCAATAAATTATTTTATTAATTCTATATGAAATTATGATAAAAAACAATATCTTTTAATCAGTTTGTTGAGATTTTTAATTGATGTTGACAGCTAATAATTTTTGCAGTATACTAATTTAGTGAGTTAGTAAATTAGTAAATTAGTAAGTGGAGAGAATAAAATGAAAATACCAACAACTTTAAAACATAAACCAGTAATTGTTTCAGAAAACTATGAAAATGTAGACGGAAGGAATGCATATAATTCAGATGCCAAGGGTCTGTCTTTGGGACTTGCTCAGTGGAATGACAGGGGTAATGTTGATATATCTGCTAAGGTATGGAGATATACAGGAGAGAAATGGTCCAGACAATCTGAAGAGCTTCCTCTTCATAGAGTATTGGACTTAACAATACTGATTCTTAGGTCACAGCTTCATTTTAGGGAAGCCTATAGATACGAAAAACTATATGACACAGAAAACACAGTAATTGACAGAGTTGGCATACAAGGAGATGCTATGACAGTAGAAGTATGTACTGACAATGAGAAGATAGATGAGGATATTAAATTATTCAATCAGGCATTAAGTGATGATGATGAAATAATCGGAGAAAGACTTCGCATTTTATCAAGATTATTAAATGAAATGGGATATAGCGGTAGATAAAATGGACAGAAAAAGAGAATTAAAAGAGCAATACAAACAAATGAAGGCGGATATGGGAATTATTATTGTGCAGAATAAAAGCAACAATAAATATATTTTGGTGACTAGTCAAAACTTAGGCGGAATGGTAAATCGATTAAGATTCCAGCTGAATTTTGGGGGATATACTTGTATAGACTTGCAAAAGGAATGGAAGGAATTAGGAGAAGGTGGCTTTAATATTAAAATTCTTGAAAAGCTGGATTATGACAAGGATGAATCAAAAACAGACTATTCAGAAGAGCTTGGCATAATGGAGCTTATGTGGACTGAAAAACTAACTGCTGAAAACATGGTTAGTTATAACAAATAAAAAGGATGACAATATGAGCTTAATACCAAATGACTATCATCCTTCCTGGAACAAATTTCTTACAGAAACTATTGTTTTGGAATTGGAAGATATAGAAAGAAAAATAGGTAACAATATAAATCCTAGTCGTGAAAATGTACTTCGCTTTATGAAAAGTGATTTATACAATATCAAGGTTGCTATTCTAGGGCAGGATCCCTATCCTGAAAAAGGAAGAGCAACAGGCCGTGCTTTTGAAGTAGGAGACTTATCATCTTGGAATCAAAAATTCAGGCAAGTGTCCTTGAAAAATATTATAAGGTTAATATATAAAAACTATAATGGAATAAGTGAATACAGTGATATTAAGAAATTTTCCCAAATACAAAAAGAAATAAAAGATGGAACTTTTTCAATACTTCCACCAGATAAAATTTTTAAATCATGGGAAGAACAAGGAGTCCTCTTGCTAAACACATACTTGTCAGTAGAATCAGGGATTACAGGAAGCCACATATCAATTTGGAAAGATTTAAGTGAAAAGTTATTGGAATTTATATCTGAAGAAAATAAAGATATCAGCTGGTTTTTGTGGGGTAGGATGGCAGAAGAAAAGAAACAATTTATTAAATACGGCAAATATTATATAAGCAGACATCCAATGATGTGCTCAGAAACATACGAAGATGACTTTCTGAAAAATGATTGTTTTAAGGATACGATGGATATTATAAATTGGGTAGATTGAAAAGATGAAATTCTTCAGTTGTGTTCAGAATTTATACATGTTAGCACATTTCGGTAAACGAATGCGTTCCGCTTTTAAAAGATGGAAATTTTCGGGCTAAAGCCCTCAGAATTAATACTAATATAGACACGTGGATAAAATCCACGTGTTTTATTTTTGTAAAAATATTTAAAAAATTATTGACAATAATATGTTTTGGTAGTATGGTTATATACACATGCATATAACCATTAAACCAGAAATAAAGGAAGTGATAATTTGAATAAATTTGACAGTAATAAACCGATTTTCATACAAGTCAGAGAAATAATTGAGGACCAAATTGTAAATGATTTGATTAAAGAAGAAGAACAGGCACCTTCTACAAATCAAATGGTCAGTTTTTATAAAATTAACCATGCTACGGTAACAAAGGGTGTAAATCAATTGGTTGATGAAGGAATTCTTTATAAAAAGAGAGGTATCGGAATGTTCGTTGCTAAAGGTGCAAAAAAGAAATTAGTGGAAAAAAGAAAGCAGGCATTTTCTGATGAATATGTTGTTCCTTTAGTCTTGGAAGCAGAAAAGTTAGGAATATCAGAAAGTGAAATAATTGAATTCATAAAAGGATACAGGGAGGTAGAGTAATGTCATATATTATTGAAGCAAATAATTTGTCACTTAATTATAAAAAATTCGAAGCAATTAAAAATGTTACATTTCAATTGAAGGAAGATAAAATTTACGGACTTTTAGGCAGAAATGGAGCAGGGAAAACATCGCTTTTAACACTGTTATCAGCATTTAGGAGGCCAACATCAGGTACATTAACGATTGGAGGAGAAGGCAATTTTGAAAATGCAAAAGTAATGAAGGATATTTCATTTCATTATGAGAAGAATTATTCAGAGGAAACAACAAAAGTAAAAAAGATGCTTAAATATGTTGGAAACTATAGGGAAAATTTCGATGAAGAGTATGCTTTTAAACTAGCTGAAATGCTTGAACTTCAATTAGATAAGCCTGTTAATAAACTTTCTAAGGGAAAGCAATCGGCATTTGAAGTTATAATGGGTTTGGCAAGCCGCTGTCCTATAACAATTTTTGATGAATCTTATTTATCAATGGATGCTCCAACAAGAGTTAAATTTTACAATGAAGTATTAGAGGAGCAGTCCAGGGAACCCCGCATATTTATTTTGTCAACACATTTAGTTTCAGAAATGGATTATTTATTTGATGAGGTTTTAATACTGCATGAAGGCAAACTGTTGATACACGATGAATATGAAACATTAGTATCAAAAGGAATGACTGTCACAGGATTTGCTGAAAAAGTAGATGAATTCGTTAAAGGAATGAGGGTTTTGAATCAGCAGAGATTAGGGAATACAAAAGCAGTTACGATTTATGGTGAAAATAGCAAGGATTTAGCAGCAAAAGCAAAATCCACAGGACTTGAAGTGGGACCTATATCATTGCAGGATCTGTTTATTCACATTACAGAAAGGGAGTAGAATATGAATACAAGAAATAAGGTTATTAAGGATATGTTCATTGAGCAGCTAAAATGGTCATGGTGGTTTATGGGGATTAATGTGATAATTCATTTAGTAATGTCATATTTTTCTATAAAATATGACATTGGTGTTTCGGATTTTACTCAGTTTATAGGTGCATCTGTTTCCATATACATGTTAGTAATCGGTATAATTGCAGGCTCTTCATTTTTAAATTATTATTCGCGATTAGGTGTTACAAGGAAAGACTATTTTTATGGAGCTGCTTTTGCAGCGGTTATTTTATCTTTTGCATTAGTAATTATTGCTGACATATTTGCATTAATCGAAATTCCATTTCTTAACATGATGAATGTGAACATAACGTCAAATATCTTCAGTGGTATGAACTGGATTGAACCTACACTTTCAATCGGATTAACCGGCTTAATTTATTATTTGATAGGCTGGTTTATCAACGTGGGATATTATAAGTTCAACTGGAAGGTAGGCTTGTTATTCATTTTAGTTTCAATAATATTTTTATCAATACACGGCAAGACTTGGGAAGGTGAATTATTTGATATACCAGTAGTGATAATAGGAAGTGTCATGGTGGAAATTTTGGACATAACAAAGGCTGGGTTTGAATTTTGGGTATCTGTAGCTATAAATTTTGGGTTAGTAATACTGCTACTGTTTATTATAAGAAAATTAACAAAGAATATTGCTATTAAGCTTTAAAATCCAAAAAGGAATGAGGATACACCTCTACTATATGGATAATCTTTGTAGGAAAAAGGAATATTTTCAAGGGGCTCCTTAAATAGGGGCCTTTTTAAATTTGCAAGGAAATTATAAAAAGTTGCAATAATATTTTTATTTAGAAAATTTTATAATTGCAAGTGAAATAATAATAATTGCAAATAATGTGAATATACGCAATGTTATTAGTATTAAATAATTATTTATGAAATATTATCTTGACGTAATTGCAATTTAATATTATAATACACTTTATAAATAAAAAATTCAAAATAAAATATGCAACTATTTATTATTTACTTTCATTTAGTTGTGTGTCGGAGGTCAAAATGATGAAATATAATGCCGTAGATGTTATTAAGCCAAAACTGTACAAGGATGTTTTTCCTTATGATGAAATTCCTAAGATTAAATTCAATAATATTCAGCTTCCTATGAATATTCCCGATAAGATCTGGATTACAGATACAACATTCAGAGACGGACAACAATCCATGACTAGCATGAATACCGATCAGATGGTTATGCTTTTTGATTTTCTTCATGAACTAGATAATGGCTCAGGAATAATAAAGCAAACTGAATTTTTTCTCTATTCTCAAAAAGACAGGAAGGCTGTTGAAGAATGTATGAAAAAGGGATACCCATTCCCTGAAATAACATCCTGGATAAGGGCAAACAAGGAAGATTTCAACTTGGTTAAATCAATGGGAATAAAAGAGACGGGAATACTTATGTCTTGTTCTGATTATCACATTTTCAATAAGTTAGGTAAAACAAGATCTGAAGCAATGAAGATGTACTTAGAGATTGCATATGCAGCTTTGGAAAATGGAATTGTTCCAAGATGTCATTTTGAAGATATTACAAGAGCAGATTTTTATGGTTTTGTCCTTCCCTTGGCTAAAAATCTTATGGAAATGAGTAGAGAAAGTGGAATAAATGTAAAAATCAGAGCATGCGATACACTTGGCCTTGGATTGTCTCATGTGGGAGTGGAACTTCCAAGATCTGTGCCTGCCCTTATACATGGACTTAAGTATTATGCAGGAGTCCCTTCAGAGTCAATTGAATGGCACGGTCACAACGACTATTATTCTGCAGTGACTAATTCAACAACTTCGTGGCTATATGGAGGTTCTTCCGTAAATACAACCTTGTTTGGTATAGGTGAAAGGGTGGGTAACACTCCTCTTGAAGCAATGGTTATTGAATATGCTCAAATAAAAGGTAACACTAAAACAATGAATTTAAAAGTAATTAATGAAATAGAAAAATATTTTGAAAAAGAACTGTCTTATGCTATTCCTCCTAAAACACCTTTTGTAGGCAGTGAGTTCAATGTTACAAAGGCAGGTATCCATGCAGATGGTTTATTAAAAGATGAAGAAATTTACAACTCTTTTGATACAAGAAAGATTCTTAATAAGGCACCCTTGGTTGCAATTAATTCGTACTCAGGAATTTCAAGCATAGCTTATTGGATTAACAGCTACTATGGACTAAAGGGCGATGATAAAATAAACAAAAATGATCCTAGATTAATAGCTGTTAAAAACAAAATAGATGAAGAATATGAAAGTGGAAGAACAACCAATATTTCAAGTGAAGAAATGGAAAGAATGTCAAATGAATATATTTTTAACTTTATAGACAATGTGGAAGCAATCTAGGAGGCATCATGTTAACATTAACAGAAAAAATAATTAAAAGTCACTTGGTAACAGGCCAAATGATTCCCGGCCAAGAAATCGGAATAAAAATAGATCAAACACTGACCCAGGATTCTACGGGAACAATGGCATATTTGCAATTTGAAGCAATGGGTATTGAAAGGGTTAGAACTAAACGGTCAGTGGCATATATTGACCACAACATGCTCCAGTCTGGACCTGAAAATGCAGATGACCATCTTTATATTCAAACTATAGCAAAAAAGCACGGCATATATTTTTCAAAGCCTGGAAACGGCATATGCCATCAGGTTCATCTTGAGAGGTTTTCAGTTCCCGGAGACACTCTTCTTGGGTCTGACAGCCATACACCAACCTGCGGGGGAATGGGTATGCTGGCTATGGGTGCAGGTGGGCTTGATGTGGCAGTAGCAATGGCAGGAGGCCAGTACAACATCCTAATGCCCCAAATTGTAAATGTAGAATTAAAGGGAGAACTTAATAAGTTTGTTTCTGCAAAGGATATAATCTTGGAAGTCCTAAAACATTTTACTGTTAAGGGCGGGGTCAACAAAGTATTTGAATATACAGGCCCAGGAGTAAGTACCCTGTCTGTTCCTGAAAGAGGAACCATTACAAATATGGGTGCAGAACTTGGAGCTACAACTTCAATTTTTCCTTCCGATGAAAGAACCTTAGAATTTCTTAAAGCCCAAGGCAGGGAGAAAGATTTTAGGGAGTTAAAAGCTGATGAAGGTGCAACTTATTCGGGAAAAATTACTATTGATTTAAGTAGCCTCCAGCCAAATGTTGCCCTTCCTCATTCACCGGACGCAGTGGTTCCTGTAAGCCATGTTTGGGGTAAAAAGGTAAATCAGGTTGCCATTGGATCCTGTACAAATTCTTCTTATTATGATTTGATGAAGGTAGCAAGTATACTTGATGGCAAGACAGTCCATGAAGATGTATCCTTGGTGGTATCTCCTGGTTCAAAGCAGGTTCTTACTATGATTGCAGAAAACGGGGCCTTGGCTAAAATCATAGGAGCTGGTGGCCGTATACTTGAAAGCGGCTGTGGTCCCTGTATAGGAATGGGCCAGGCACCAAGCACCAATGCAGTATCCCTTAGAACTTTTAACAGAAACTTTAAGGGAAGATGCGGTACGGAGTCGGCAGAAGTATACTTAGTAAGTCCCGAAATTGCAGCTTCATCTGCACTAAAGGGCTATATTGCAAGTCTGGAAGATTTTGATGATCTTGACTTATCTATAGAACTACCTGAAAGATTCCTTATAAATGACAATCTTTTAGTTAGGCCTGCGGAGGATGGGGAGGATATTGAAATTATTAGAGGACCTAATATAAAACCATTCCCTAAAAACAACGATATGGAAAATGAAACAGGAGGGAAAGTTTTAATAAAAGTTGGAGATAATGTTACAACAGATGCTATCATGCCTTCCAACGCAAGGCTTCTCCCTTACAGGTCAAATATCCCCTATTTATCTGAATTTTGCTTTTCGCAAGTAGATGAGGATTTTCCGAGAAGGGCAAAAGAAAACAAGGGTGGAATAATTGTTTCAGGAGAAAATTACGGACAAGGGTCAAGCAGAGAACATGCGGCCCTAGCTCCCTTATACTTGGGAATAAAAGCAGTTATGGCTAAATCTTTTGCCAGAATTCATAAGGGTAATTTGGTCAATAACGGCATACTTCCATTGACATTTGTAAATAAAGAAGATTATGAAGACATTGATATGTTGGATGAAATTCTTATAGATAATATCTTATCTCAAGTAGACAATGAAATTATAAGGGTAGAAAACAAGACAAAGAATAAAACATATGAAACAAAGCTAATTCTGTCTAATAGATCAATAAATATACTTAAGGCAGGGGGACTGTTAAATTACATGAGTAAGCAGGTGGGAAAATGAAAAGAAAAATAACCCTGATTCCCGGCGATGGGATAGGTTTAGAAATTATGTATGCTGCAAAAGAAATTCTTGATACTACAATGGATGGTATTGAATGGGAAGAGGTTCAAGCAGGATCTACCGCATATGAAAATTGCGGTTTTCTTCTTCCTGAAGAAACTTTAAATAGTATAGAAAAGAATAAAATAGTCTTTAAGGGTCCCATAACTACCCCTGTAGGCAAGGGATTCAGAAGCATCAATGTAGAGCTTAGGCAAAGATTTAATTTATATGCTAATGTAAGGCCTGTAAAATCTTATGAAGGTGTAGATTCCTTGTATAAAGATGTGGATATGGTCATAATAAGAGAAAATACAGAAGACCTTTATAGGGGAATTGAATACATGGTTACAGCTGATGTTGCAGAAAGTATTAAAATCATAACAAGGTCTGCTAGTGAAAGGATAGCTGATTTTGCATTTAAATTGGCTAAAAAAGAAAATAGAAAAAAGATTACTTTAACTCATAAGGCTAACATTATGAAATTATCTGACGGTTTGTTTTTGGAATCCGGCAAGAAAGTGGCAAAAGAATATCCCCATATTGAATTTGAAGATGTCATAGTTGATGCTATGGCAATGAAGTTAATAATGAATCCTCATGATTATGAAGTTATTCTCGCCCCTAATTTGTACGGTGACATACTTTCTGATATGGCAGTAGGATTAATAGGAGGTTTGGGAATGGCACCAAGCGCCAATATTGGAGATAATATTGCAATATTTGAGCCTGTTCACGGATCGGCACCAGATATAGCAGGAAAAAATATAGCGAATCCCACTTCCGCAATATTAACAGGAATTATGATGCTTAGATATATGGGGAACGAAAGTGTAGCCTTAAAAATTGAAAATGCTTTGAAAAGTGTTTTAAGAAACAAGGACTTCCACACAAAAGATATAGGTGGTAATTTAACTACAAGTGAATTTAAAGATCAAGTGCTAAAAAATATGGCAAAATAAGTGGATAAATTGTTATTATAAAAAAATATGCGGGGAAGTAAGCCTCACATATTTTTTACAATCTTTAATCTTATTTGTTTATTATAATATATATTCTTAACATATAACATATAAATATTAAATTTTATTAAGAAATTAAGAATTCATTGAAATTTACATGGAGATAACGATATTAACTTATTTGACAAAATTTGATATTATTTTTAAAGCTTTGATATTTCAATGAATATTGCTATTATCGAAGGGGAAAACACAATATGTTGTATCTTATTGACATATTTTCGGGTTGCTGCTACAATATGTAGTACAACATTATAATAGGGAGAAGTGGGATATGATTAGAATATTAAAAAGAACCGGTAACTTTGCTGAATTTAATGCTGACAAAATCAGTAATGCCATAATGAAGGCTATGAAAGAAACCAAGGATGGTCTCGATGAGCAACTGGCCAAGGAAATTAGTTTACAAATTGAAGAAGAACTAGCTAGTAAAAATTTCCCTATACCTGTGGAAATGGTACAGGACTTGGTTGAAAATTATCTGATGGACAGCGTTAGAAAAGATGTTGCCAAGAAGTACATATTATACAGATATGAAAGGGATAAGTCAAGAGACTCCAGAAAGAGAAAAGACTATAAACTTCTTAGCGAAGAATTTATCAGTAAGTATAAACACATTGGTTCTCCAATGAACCAGCTTGGAAACTTTGTATATTACAGAACTTATTCAAGATGGCTTCCGGAAGAAAGAAGAAGGGAATATTGGTGGGAAACTGTAAGAAGAGCTGTTGAATACAATTGTAGCTTAGTTCCTACAAAAAGAGAAGAAGCAGAGCAGTTATATGATAACATATTTAATTTAAGACAATTTTTGTCAGGAAGAACATTTTGGGTTGGGGGTACTCCTGTTTCATATAACTACCCTATGGCAAATTTCAACTGTGCCTTTGAAATAATAAATGATTTCCATTCATTTAGAGATTTATTTTACTTATTGATGATTGGTTCGGGAGTTGGAGTAAGAATTTTAAAAGATGATGTTGAACAACTTTCTAAAATAAGAGGAAATTATAAAATAATTCATGAAGATTACACACCAGTGGAAAAAGCTAATAGAGAAGATAACACAGGTGTTGAATTCAACCACAATAATTCAGTAAGAATTACAGTGGGAGACAGTAAGGAAGGTTGGGTACAATCCCTTGACTACTTTTTAAGCTTTATAAACTCAAGCGAATACAGAAATATTAATACAATCATAATAAACTATAATAATGTAAGGCCAAAGGGAGAAGTTTTAAAAACCTTCGGAGGAACAGCTAGCGGTCATCAAAGTATGAAAAACATGTTTACAAAAATAGACATGGTTATTAAAAAACGAGGAGCCATTGAAGGCAAGGACAGATTTAAGCTAAGACCAATAGACTGTCTTGATATTGCAAATATTATAGGTGAAAATGTAGTGGTTGGTGGCGTTAGAAGAACTGCAGAAATAATGCTTATTGATTATGATGACACAGACTCCATAGAAGCAAAAAGCAAGCTATACAAACAAATAGATGGTCAGTGGATCGTTGATAAAGATATAATACACAGGTCTATGAGTAACAACTCTATTTATTACAGGAAAAAACCAAGTCGTGAGCAGTTAAAATGGCAAATCGAGCAAATGAGATACTCGGGAGAACCGGGATGGGTTAATGAAGAAGCAGGCAGCAAGAGAAGACCTAATATGAATGGAGTTAACCCCTGTGGAGAAATACTTCTTGACAACAAAGGATTATGTAATTTAACTACTATAAATGTATATGCATTTGTTGATGAAGATGGCAATTTAGATGAAAAGGGACTCCTTAGGGCTCAACGTTTGTCATCAAGAGCTGCTTACAGAATGACATGCGTAGAACTCGAGTTATCTCAGTGGGACAGAGTACAACAAAGAGATAAATTGACAGGATGCTCATTGACAGGATGGCAAGACATGGTTAACGCCGTAGGTCTTGATAGAGAAGGGCAGGCAGCTTTGTTGAGAAAGCTAAGAGATGCTGCAAGAGATGAAGCAGATAGATATTCGGGAGAAATCGGTGAAAAAGCTCCTGTATTAGTTACTACAGTAAAACCGGAGGGAACCTTATCACAGTTACCGGGAGTATCTAGTGGTGTTCATTATTCACACTCTCCATATTTTTTAAGAAGAGTAAGAATTAACAGCCACGATCCCCTAGTAAAGGTATGTGAAGAACTTGATTACCCAATATATCCTGAAGTAGGTCAAGACCCAAAAACATGTACTACTAAGGTTATAGAATTTCCTCAGAAGGCTCCTGAAGGAAGGACTAAATATGACGTATCAGCAATTGAACAATTGGAAAATTATAAATTGTTCATGGAAAACTATGTTGAACATAATTGCTCAATAACAGTCCATGTAAGAGAAAATGAATGGGACCAAGTTGAACAATGGGTATGGGACAACTGGGATGACGTAGTTGCACTATCTTTCCTTTCCTTGGAGGATAGTTTCTACCAGCTTATGCCATATGAATCAATAACTGAAGAAGAATACAACAAAAGAATGAAAGAAATGAAGCCATTTATTCCATCTCTTTTAGGTAAGTATGAAGTTCAGGAAGAAGTATTGGATATAGGAGATGAATCCTGCGATACAGGAATTTGCCCTATAAGATAAGAAATATATAAGAGTCCTCAGCCTCCGAAATGGAAGCTGGGGATTATTTATTTGTTGACATTTTTTCTCAATAAAGTAATAATGGATAGTGAGGGATAAAAATGATGGATATTTTAAATAATCTTCTTAAGAAAAAGAAATTGGCAATAGGGCTCATGTCAGGTACGTCTATAGACGGAATTGATGCTTGTTTAATTGAAATTGAGGGCTATCATAGAGACACAAAAGTCAAGTTAATTGACTTTATAACACTAAATTACACTGGTCAAGAAAAAGAAAGAATATTGAAACTATGCAGTGTAAAGACTGCAAGAGTCGATGAAATATGCTACATGAACACCTACCTAGGCAAGAAAATGGCAGAAGCAGCTATAGAAGTATGCAAAAAGGCTAATGTAAATATAAAAAATGTAGATTACATTTCCTCACATGGGCAAACGATTCATCACATGCCTGATGACTTTAGCACTATGCAAATAGGTGAGCTTGCAGAGATTGCTGCCTTGACAGGTTGTATAACTGTAGGGGATTTTAGGCCTTCAGATATGGCCTATGGTGGACAAGGAGCTCCCTTAGTTCCATACGTTGACTACATCTTGTTTTCTCACGAAAGTAAGGGGAGAATTTTACTTAATTTAGGTGGAATTGCTAATATAAGTGTTTTAAAAGCAGGGGGAAGCGAAGGAGATGTCCTTGCTTTTGATACTGGGCCTGCTAATGTTTTAATAGATGAAACAGTGAAAATCATAACTAAGGGAAGAAAGTCCTTTGATGATGGAGGAAAAATGGCCCTCAAAGGAAAAATAGACGAAAACTGGCTTAATGAAGTAATTTCTATGGATACATATCTTTCCAAGCTACCTCCAAAAAGTACAGGCAGAGAATATTATACAAAAGAATTTGCCATGAATTTATATGAAACAGGAGTTCAAAGAGGGCTTGATAATTATTCCATACTTGCAACTATTACTGCATATTCAGCAAAGTCCATTAAGAATCAAATTGATCTTTTTGTAACTGATAAGTATGAAATAGATGAAATGTATGTAAGTGGTGGAGGGGCACACAATCAAATGATTATGGGGCTTTTGAAAGAATGTATTAAGGCTCATGTTAAGGACGTAAGCAAGTTGGATTTTTCGGGAGATGCCAAGGAAGCTATAGCCTTTGCCATATTAGGCAATGAATTTCTTTGTGGCAGAACAAACAATATCCCTAATTCAACAGGCTCAAATAGAAAAGTCATAATGGGTAAGTTATCATTACCAAGCTATTAGTAAATTAATTTAAGGAGAGAAAATGGAACATAAAATAGATAGTATTATCAACAAATACATGGAGCAAAACTATTTTCCATCAGCTGTTTGTAAAATATTCAGCATCGAAAAAACCTATTACAGTAAGGCCTTTGGCAATGTTGACCTTGATACGGTATACGATGTAGCATCCCTCAGTAAAATAATTACTTCAACGGAAGTCCTCATGCTTATAAATGAAGGAAGATTGAGTTTAGAGGGTAAAGTCAGTACGTACCTACCTATTAATGAATTTGATTTATTAAAAGAAAGGCTTAAGCATGTTACCATTGAACAATTACTTACTCATAATTCAGGTATAATTGATTGGTATCCTTTTTATGTCGAGAAAGGATCGGTACTGGAAGTTATGAACAAAGCTCTAGGCAAGTATGAAAAATTTGAAGGAACCCTTTACAGCGATTTAAACTTTATACTTTTAGCAGAAATTATAAAAAGTGTTACTTCTTTATCCTTAGAAGAATGCCTTGACAAATATATAAAAGGGAAATTAAAGATTAAAAATATATGTTATGGTCCAATAGGCAAAACAAATGTTGCTCCTACCTCATATGGTAATGAACATGAAGAAAAAATGTGCAAGGAAAGAAATATTGAAGTCAATTCTTGGGGAAAGAATGATTGGAGGAGCCATGACGAGGTCATAGTAGGACAAGTACATGATGGTAACTCCCACTATTATTTTAAGGGAGTCGCAGGACATGCGGGAATATTTTCTGATATTCAAGCATATGTTGATTTGTGTAGATACTATATGTCATCTAAAGATGAACTAATGAATTCATCTATGAAGGAACATAGAGAAGGAAGAGGATTAGGATGGCAAATATCCGAATCTTATCCATCAGGATGTGGTCATACTGGATTTACTGGAACTTCTATTTATATTTGTAAAGACAAAAACATAGGAGCAGTTACATTTACAAACAGAGTCCATACTGAGGGGCAGGCAAAAGATTTATTCGAATTTAGAAAAGAACTACACAAGACCATTCTCAATTATTATAAATAAAGGGCTTGAAGGAAAAGGAGGTGAAAAGTTGCTTACAGAAGAAAGAAACTTAGATACAATGAACATAGGCAGGGTCCCAACAGTTGAAATGCTTAAAATGATTAACAAGGAAGATAAAAAAGTAGCCTTAGCAGTAGAAAAGGAAATAAGAAATATTGCAAAAGCAGTAGATATAATAGTAGACAAGCTTCAATTAGGGGGAAGATTAATCTACATTGGTGCCGGGACCTCTGGCAGAATTGGAATACTTGATGCATCTGAATGTCCACCTACATATGGAAGCGACCCTGAATTAGTTCAAGGATTAATAGCCGGTGGACTAGAGGCTCTTATTAAATCTGTAGAAGGTGCAGAAGATAATAGGGAAGGTGGAGTAAAAGAATTAGAATCCATTAATTTTAATAAGAATGATGTATTGATTGGCATTGCAGCAAGCGGTAGAACTCCTTACGTCTTGGGTGCCATTGAATATGCAAGAAAAATTGGGGCTGAAACAGTTGGAATTTGCAACAACCCTGGCTCTGAGCTATCAAGGATATGTCATATATCTATTTGTCCTTTAACAGGTCCTGAAGCCATAACCGGCTCAACCCGAATGAAGGCAGGAACATCTCAAAAAATGATATTGAATATGATATCTACAGGCCTTATGGTTAAGTTGGGAAAAGTATATGAAAATTTAATGGTGGATGTGAAAGCATCAAACGAAAAACTTATTATTAGGTGTAAGTCTATAGTAATGGAAGCAACAGGAGTTTCTTTGGAAGAAGCAGAAGATTTTCTGGAACAAACAAATTATAATTGTAAGCTTGCAATTTTTATGATAATCTCAAGATTAGACATAGCTACTGCAAGAAGGGTCTTGGATGAAAATAAAGGATATATTAGAAAAGCCCTTGAAGTAATAGGAATCAATTAAATTAAGAAGGAATGATATTATGGAAGTTATAATCAAAAATAATTATGAAGAAGTAAGCCGATTGGCAGCAGATTATTTAATCAATGTGGTACAGGAAAAGAATGATGCTATTTTAGGACTTCCAACAGGCTCAACACCGGTGGGAATGTATCAAACAGTAATCAATGACTACAAAGACAAGATTTCTTTTCAAAATGTAAGAACATTTAATTTGGATGAATATATAGGACTAGGTAAAAGTCATGCAAGTAGCTACCGCTACTTTATGGATGAAAATTTTTTCTCTCACATAGATATAAAGGAAGAAAATATTCACATTCCAAATGGTGTTGCTAAGGATATGGATCAAGAATGCATAGATTATGAAAATGCACTAAAATCAACAGGCCAGATGGATATAATGTATTTAGGAATCGGTCATAACGGTCATATAGGGTTTAATGAACCGGAAGATTATTTTGAACCCTATACTCACATAGCGCAGTTAACTGAAGAAACAGTAGCTGCTAATGCAAGGTTTTTCGACACTATGGACAGTGTTCCAAAAACCGCAATAACCATGGGTATTAAAACAATAATGTCAGCAAAAAAAATAATATTGTTGGCAACAGGTGAAGCAAAAGCTGAAGCAATATTTAAGACACTTAAAGGTAAGATTACTCCTCAGGTACCTGCTTCCATATTGCAATTTCGTGATGATGTAATAGTAATAATAGACAAAGACGCAGCAAAATACTTATAGATGACAAGGGGATGGGGTTGCTGTCATATGAAGATATTATTCAAAAATATTAAATTGATAAGTCCAGATGAAGTTTTGTATGGCTATGGGCTAGTAATTAGTGAAGGAAAAATTGCTAGAATAGATTTAGAACAAAATATAAATACAGAAGCCATAAGCAAAGTTATAGATGGCCAGGGGCAATATTTGTCTCCTGGCTTTATTGACATTCATAATCATGGAAATTCAGGCTATGATTTCATGGATGCTAGTAAGGAAGCAATTGATAATATCAGCAAATATCATTTAAAAAATGGTGTTACTTCATTTTTGGGAACCGTTATAACCCAGTCTTATGATAATATGCTTAATGCAGCCAAAAACATATTTGAATATAATAACAATAATTATTCGCAACTAATAGGGATACATTTAGAAGGCCCGTTTTTTTCAGCAATTAAAAAAGGTGCTCAACCAGAAGAATATATAAAAAGCCCAGATATGTCTTTTATAAAAAGTATAGTTAATATGTTTGGCAATAAATTAAAGATGGTTTCTTTAGCCCCGGAAAAAGAAGGCGCTTTAGACTTAATATCTTATTTAAAAAACGAGAATATAACAGTTTCCATGGCTCACTCAAACGCTACTTACGATGAAACTATTGAAGCAATAAACAAGGGGGCCACTGTGGCAACTCATTTATATAATGGTATGCGATCTTTCACCCACAGAGAGCCAGGAATTGTTGGGGCAGCTTTAGTTGACGACAGGGTTTTTTGCGAAATAATTTATGACAGAATCCACCTTCATGATGCTGTAACTAAAATTGCTATAAAAATGAAGACCAAGGAAAAGATAATCTTAGTTTCTGATGCTATGAGGGCAACAGGCCTAAGCAATGGAATTTATGAGCTTGGTGGACAAGAGGTCATTGTAAAAGAAAGCGCAGCAAGGTTAAAAAATGGTAGCTTGGCAGGTTCCACACTAAGCTTAAGAACAGCGGTGTATAATATGATTAATCATTTAAATGCACCAATTTGTGATGCAGTTCGTATGGCAAGTCTTACACCGGCAGAAGCTATCAATATAGATGATAAAAAAGGTAGCATTGAGTTAGGAAAAGACGCAGACCTTATTTTATTTGATGATGAGATAAATATTAAATGTGTTCTAATAGAAGGGAAAATTATTAATAATTAAATTAATTTTAACTTAACATTCCAAGAATTCCCCCACCTCTAAATAACCGTGTTCACCTAAGTGGAAATGTAGGTGGTGGGAGCATGTCACTAAAATGGGCTTATAATCATTGATTATAAGTTTTTTGATTTTAAAAGGAATCTCCACTCTATAATCAGGATGGTAAGCTGATTAGTATGAGCCGTTATTTATACGATATTCTTAATAGAAAATTAATTTTAAAATTATGTTAATACTAAGGCAAACGTGGTATAATAGTAGTATTGATTAATAGGAGTTAAAATGTTTAATATAAATGACGAATTAAAGAAATTGCCCGATACTCCAGGGGTTTATCAGATGAAAAATGCCTTTGGGGAAATAATTTATGTGGGCAAGGCTAAAAATTTAAGAAAAAGAGTGAGACAATATTTCCAGTCTAAAAACCATATACCTAAAATTCAGGCAATGATAAAGAATATTTCTGAGTTTGAGTATATAATTACAGACAATGAAGTTGAAGCACTTATACTAGAAGCAAACTACATTAAAAAATATAGACCTAAGTACAATACTCTTTTAAGAGATGACAAGCAATATCCATATATTAAAATATCTGTACAGGAAAAGTATCCAAGGATTTACAAGGTTAGAGAAGTTAAAAAGGATGGGGCAAAGTATTTTGGACCCTATCCAAGTGCCTATGCAGTAAATGAAATTATTGATATTATCGGAAACTTATACAAGCTTAGAAAATGCTCTTTAAAGCTTGACGGTACAAAGAAATGTAAGAGGCCATGTATGTATTACTATATAAAAAAGTGTACGGCACCATGCATGGGAAACGTTGACATTAAGGAATACAGAAAAGAAGTAGATAAAGCTATAAACTTTTTAACCGGTGGCCAAGATGTAATTAAATCATTGAATGAAAAAATGCTAAGAGCTTCAGAAATAATGGAATACGAAGAAGCCGCAAAGTATAGGGACCAGATTAATGCTCTTGAAGTGATTTCCGAAAAACAAAAAATTGTTTCTGTAACAAGTATTGATCAAGATGTAATAGGAAGCGCCATAGGCATTGATGAAGCTTGTATACAGATTTTCTTTATACGAAATGGAAAAATTATAGGCAATGAACATTACTTGCTTACAAATATTGAAAATGAAAGCCGAGAAGAAATAATAAATTCATTTTTAACTCAGTTTTATACGGGCACAGTATATGTACCTAAGGAAATATATATTGAAACTGAAATAGAAGATATGGACCTTTTAGAGAAACTTTTGTCAGAGAAAAGAGGCAATAAAGTTTCACTTAAGGTTCCTGTAAAAGGTGAAAAGAGCATGCTTGTAAAAATGACCAAAAAAAATGCTCTTGAAATTTTAGAAAAGGGAAGTCAGAGAATAAGAAAAAACATTGATGAAAGTATGAAGGCTATTGAAGAGCTGAAAAATATTTTAAACTTAGATCAAGTCCCTTTAAGGATTGAAGCCTATGATATTTCAAATATACAAGGTGTTGAAGCCGTAGGTTCCATGGTTGTATTCGAAAAAGGTATAGCAAGTAAGAGTAACTACCGCCGTTTTAGAATTAAGACAGTAGAGGGACCAAATGATTACAAAAGTATGGAAGAAGTGTTGGAAAGAAGAATTAACAGGGGTTTGGGAGAAGAAAAAAAAGGTTTCAGCAAAATGCCAGATTTAGTTTTAGTTGACGGGGGAAAGGGACAAACAAATATTGTAGAAGAGGTAGTAAGTAATTTCGGTTTAAATATTCCTGTGTGTGGTATGATAAAGGATGATAAACATACAACAAGGGGATTAATATATCAAAATGAAGAAATTGAACTTAGCAAATCAAATATAGTTTATCAGTTGATTTATAGGATTCAAGAAGAAGCTCACAGGTTTGCTATTGACTATCACAGGAATTTAAGAGATAAAACATTGTTTAAATCAGAGCTTGACAATATTGAAAACATAGGTGAAAAAAGGAAAATAAATTTACTTAAAAAGTTTGGTTCTGTTGAAAGTATTAAGAGCAAGAGTGTTGAAGAACTTTTAGAAACACCAAGCATGAATATTAGGGCAGCAGAATCAGTATATAATTATTTTCGCAAAATATGATATCCTTTGCTTAAGCTCAGGATGACGTAAATTCTTCAATATTCACATTAGATGAGGATGGTAACTTAAAATGCAGTATGTAATACTTCAAGAACTAGTAAATTATACAGGTATAGAGCCGGTTTATAACCCAGAGGATGTACAGTCCAGAATATATACAGCTGATATAATAAGACCGGGACTTCAAATAGCAGGATATTTTGACTGGTTTTCCTTTGAACGAGTACAAGTCATGGGGAAGGCAGAAGTCTTATATTTAAAAACATTGGATGAAGAAGTGCAAAAAGAACGATTGGATAAGTTTTTCAGTTTTCCGATACCAGCGTTAATCGTGGCAAATGAATTGGAAGTTGACGAGCTTATTATTTACTATGCAAAAAAATACAAGAGACCGGTTTTTAAATCAAATGAAAAAACCGACAAATTAGTTAATATTATGATTAACTTTTTGGAAGAGGAGTTGGCTGAAGAAACAACGATGCATGGGGTCTGTTTGGAGGTTTTTGGTGTCGGAGTACTATTAAAAGGGAAAAGCAGCATCGGGAAAAGCGAAGCAGCTCTTGAGCTAATAAATAGGGGCCACAGATTAGTGGCAGATGATGCAGTAATAATAAAGAAGGTGGAAGGTGGACTTAAAGCAACTTGTCCTGAGTTAACAAGGCATCTAATGGAAATAAGGGGTATTGGAATCCTAGATATCCAGCACTTGTTTGGTGTAGGCTCTATTAGAATTGAGCAATTTATTGAATTAGTGGTTGAATTAGAAGAGTGGGATGAAAACAAGGAGTATGACAGAATTGGAGATGACGAAGATTATACTAATATTCTTAACATAAATGTGCCTACAGTTACAATACCTGTAAGGCCTGGAAGGAACATTTCTGCTATTATAGAAATAGCCGCTAAAAATTATAGGCAGAAACTTCTTGGCTACAATCCTCTTGAAACTTACAACAAGAAATTTAGGAATATGATTGGAAAACGTTAAATGCTGAAAGTGCGCAAACGTCAATGAATTTATGTGTTGCAATAAATTTTTGTTTAATATATAATTAAGTTAGTATTGGTTAAAAATCAATATTAGTGGAAACACTTTAATAATAAATATATAGGAGGATTACTATGTCAAAAGTTATGAAAACTATGGATGGGAATACGGCTGCTGCGTATATATCATATGCATTTACTGAAGTAGCTGCAATTTTCCCCATAACACCTTCATCACCAATGCCTGAACTCATCGACGACTGGGCAGCTAATGGGCAAAAAAATATTTTTGGACAGACTGTAAGAGTTACTGAGCTTGAATCAGAAGCAGGTGCTGCAGGTGCTGTTCACGGTTCGCTGCAAGCAGGAGCGTTAACTTCAACTTACACTGCTTCCCAAGGATTGCTTTTAATGATTCCAAACATGTATAAAATTGCAGGCGAATTATTACCTGCTGTATTCCATGTTACAGCAAGAGCAGTTGCTGGACACGCATTATCTATATTCGGAGATCATTCTGACGTTATGGCTGCAAGACAGACGGGTTTTGCCCTATTAGCATCAGGCAGTGTTCAGGAAGTAATGGATATTTCTGCAGTAGCTCATTTAACAGCTATTAAATCAAGAGTACCTTTTGTTAACTTTTTTGACGGATTTAGAACATCCCATGAAATCCAAAAAATTGAAACAATTGAATATGATGATTTAGCTAAATTAGTTGATATGGATGCTGTTAAAGAATTTAGAAAAAGAGCTTTAAATCCTGAAAATCCTGTAACAAGAGGAACTGCACAAAACCCTGACATCTTCTTCCAAGCTAAGGAAGCTTCAAACAAATACTATGATGCTGTTCCTGATATGGTTAATGACTATATGAAGGAAATGACTAAACTTACAGGAAGAGAATACAAACCATTTTGCTACTATGGTGCAGAAGATGCAGACAGAGTAATTGTTGCTATCGGTTCAGTTACACAAACAGTAAAAGAAGTTATTGATTACTTAGTTGCAAAGGGAGAAAAAGTTGGCCTGGTAATAGTTCATTTATATAGACCTTTCTCTCCTAAATATTTCTTTGATGTAATGCCAAAGACTGTTAAAAAAATAGCAGTATTAGATAGAACAAAAGAACCTGGTTCAGTTGGAGAACCATTGTACTTAGATGTAAAATCATTATTCTACAATAAAGAAAATGCACCTGTAATAGTTGGCGGAAGATATGGTCTTGGATCAAAAGATACAACTCCTGCACAAATATTTGCAGTGTACGATAACCTTAAAGCTGATGAGCCAAAGAACAACTTCACAATCGGTATAGTTGATGATGTTACTTTTACATCATTAGAAACTCCTGAATTAATTAATGTTTCTTCACCAGGAACAGTAAGATGTAAGTTCTGGGGACTTGGTTCAGACGGAACAGTTGGAGCTAACAAGGATGCTATTAAAATTATCGGTGACCATACAGATATGTATGCTCAAGGATATTTCTCATATGACTCTAAGAAATCAGGCGGTGTAACTGTATCTCACTTAAGATTCGGTAAATCACCAATCAGATCTACATATTTAATAGATGAAGCTGATTTCGTTTCACTTTCACAACAATCATATGTTGATAAATATGATGTAGTTGAAGGACTTAAAAAGGGTGGAACATTCCTATTAAATACTATGTGGAATAAAGACGAACTAAATGAAAAATTACCTGCTAGATACAAAAGATACTTAGCTGAGAATGACATTAAATTCTATACAATCAATGCTACACAAATAGCAAATGATATAGGACTTGGAAATAGGACCAATATGATTATACAATCTGCATTCTTTAAATTAGCAAATGTTATTCCTGTGGATGATGCAGTTAAATATTTATATGATGCTATAGAATCTTCATATGGTAATAAAGGTGCATCAATAGTTGAAATGAATAAAGCTGCAGTTGACAAAGGTATTACTGAACTTGTTAAAATAGAAATACCGGCTGATTGGAAAAAGGCTGTTGATGATACTAGTGCAGACAGTGGTTTAGCTTTTCCTTTCACAGAAGATGAAAAACCTGATTTCGTTAAAAATGTTGCAGATGTTATGAACAGACAAGAAGGAGATAAATTGCCTGTATCTACATTTGTAGGTAATGAAGACGGAACATTCCCACATGGTTCAGCTGCTTATGAAAAAAGGGGAATTGCAACTACAGTTCCTAAATGGTTGCCTGAAAACTGTATTCAATGTAATCAATGTGCATTCGTATGTCCTCATGCAGTAATAAGACCTACATTGTTGGATGAAAAAGAAAAAGCAAATGCACCTGAAAACTTTGTAACACTCAAGGCTATAGGTAAAGGCTTAGACGGTTTAGAATACAGAATTCAAATAAGCCCATTAGATTGTACAGGTTGCGGAAACTGTGCTGATATATGCCCAGGCAAGAAGGGTAATAAAGCATTAGTAATGACTCCTATCGCTGAAGAAGTTGAAAAAGAAAATCCAAACTGGAAATATGCAATTGAAGAAGTAACAATTAAAGATGGATTAATGGATAAAGCAACAGTTAAGGGAAGCCAATTCTGTAAGCCATACCTTGAGTTCTCAGGAGCTTGTGCAGGTTGCGGAGAAACTGCATATGTAAAAGCTATAACTCAGTTGTTTGGAGATAGAATGATGATTGCAAATGCAACCGGTTGTACATCAATTTGGGGAGCATCTGCACCATCAACACCTTATACTAAGGATGTTAACGGCAGAGGACCATCATGGGCTAACTCATTGTTTGAGGACAACGCAGAGTACGGATTCGGAATGGCGACAGGAGTTAGACAGTTAAGAGATAGCATTCAATTATCAATGGAAGAATTATTAGAAAAAGATACTAAGCCTGAATTAAAAGAAGCAATGCAAGAATGGATTGCAACAAGAGAATTAGGCGAAGAATCAAAGGCAGCAAGCGCTAAAGTTCTTGAAGTACTTGAAGGATTTGAACCATGCGAAGAATGCAAGGCTCCAATTCAGAATATAATAGACAAAAAAGATTATCTTGTTAAGAAATCTCAATGGATAATCGGTGGTGACGGCTGGGCATATGACATAGGATATGGCGGATTAGACCATGTATTGGCATCAGGAGAAGACGTAAATGTTCTTGTAGTTGATACTGAAGTTTACTCAAATACAGGTGGACAATCTTCAAAAGCTACTCCTACAGCTTCTGTAGCTAAATTTGCTGCAGCAGGTAAGAGAGTTAAGAAAAAAGACCTTGGTATGATTGCTGCAACATATGGTTATGTATATGTTGCACAAGTTGCAATCGGAGCTAACATGAATCAATTCTTGAAGGCAATAAAAGAAGCTGAAAGCTATCAAGGACCTTCATTAATTATAGCTTATGCACCATGTATTAACCACGGGATAAAGGCTGGAATGGGCAAGACAGTAGATAGAGAAAAGAAAGCTGTTGAAGCAGGCTACTGGCACTTGTACAGATTCAACCCACTTCTAAAAGATGAAGGCAAGAATCCATTTACATTAGATTCTAAGGCACCATCAGCATCATTTAGAGAATTCCTTGAAGGGGAAGTAAGATATACATCATTACAAACTTCATTCCCTGAAATAGCTGAAGAATTATATGCTAAAGCTGAAAAAGATGCTCAAGAGAGATATGAAGGTTACGTAAGAATGACTGAAATGAAGTATTAAGATGCACTGAGGTGTGCTAACCAAAAAAAAGATATGCTCTTCGCAATGAGGAGCATATCTTTTTTATAAGCTCTCTGCCATATCTACTAGTTCGGCGGCTGTGTGGGACAAAGACTGAATTGAAGCGCTTACTTCTTGTGTCGCGGCTGCAATTTCATTAAGTACTAATGATAAATCTTCGCTTTGCTTACTAACTTTTTGATTTTCAGATTTTATTCTTTCTAAAATTTCTGCAATTCTTTTTGTTGAAGCTGTGCTATTTTCAGCTAGTTGACTTATTTCGCTTGCAACTACATTAAAGCCCCTTCCTTCATTGCCTGCGCGAGCAGCTTCTATTGAAGCATTTAAACCCAATAGCTTAGATTGCCTAGCTATATTGTAAACAGTATCAACTATTTGATCTGTCTCTTTTACCGATACCAAATTAGATTCGGAAACTTGTTCCATTTGGTAACTCAAGCCAGCGACTTTTTCTAAGCCTGCTGCGTTTTCTTCCATTGCAGCAGTTACTTGCTCTATTGTAGTTGACAAATTCTGAGCCATATTTACTAATTTTTCTTTTGTATCTAAGGACTCTGCTACTATAATACATCCAATTACTTCATTACCGTCAAAAAAAGGGATGGCACGTCCAATATAGGGAACACCGTATACCTGGCGAGATACCACTCTTACAATTGTTTTTCTACCATGCATGGCTTCTAATGCAACCGAGCCATCCTTTAGAATTTCTCCCTTTTTTAAATTAAGGTCCACAGTTTTACCGGGTAAAGCTGCTAAAACCTTTTCTGTATCACTTATACATACATTAAAATCCGCTGTCATTAATTTTTGAAAAGTACTTAGGAAATCTCCAAGTATTTCTAAATGCTCTCTCTTCACTTCATCCTCCCGAATGGATACGTTTACTTTACTGCCACAAACTTTAACATATTGTGACAAAAAAGTCAATAAAAATTAAGGAATTCCTCATGACCCAAAAATAGGGAGGTTAATTAATTTGCTATTAGCCAATAATAAGAATAAAATTAATTAAGGAGACAGTATGAAAAACACACCAAAGCCTGATGACAGAAGAGATAATGTTGAAAGGATTCAATTTAATATTGACAACACAATTAGGAATTATAGAGAAACTAAAGAATCTATTAA